>CAZENC010000036.1:0-16081 GCA_964513115.1 uncultured Desulfobacteraceae bacterium
GCTCCACGTCGGCCTGAAAATCCTGTTCTCTAATATCCAGAATCCGGTTCATTTGAGAAAAATCAAGAACCAGTCCCCTTCTCACCGGGATCGGATTGCCCTCCAGGCTTGTCCCTGAACCCCAACCTGTGACCGGCAGTTCTTTCTTATTGGCATATTTCAATATCTCTGAAACCTCGTACCTGTCATAGGGCCATATTACCGCCTCTGGTCGAGTTCCTGTGTGCTGAGATTGGTCCTTTGCGTGAAGTTCGAGACTGGACTCACCAGTTGAAAGCCGCTTTGGTCCCACTATGGATTTAAGGTCTCTGATATGTCCTTCGTTTAACATACTAAACTTCATTACGAATACCTCTCTAATTTATAAATTTACCACAGTTCTCCTGAACCCACCACTTAAAAGCCGGCCATTATAGGAATGTGATTGGAGCCTTGCAAATACCCAAAACAGGATGTCCCATAAAATTGTCCAATTTTGAACTTTTTGACCGAGGTTTTTTGTGATAGACTGTAGACAATTGAGCGAAAAAGGCTCAATTGTGAAGCTGTCAGCATGACGGCAATCTCGTAAAGCGTCGAAATTTAAGGGGATTGCCGCTCTCCTTTTGGTAGCTCGCAATGACCGGGAGTGATTGTGGCACAGCCTCATATGGGCCTGGTAAAAAAATTAAGGTAGTCAATCAGAAAGGAGGGATGGATATGGCTGTAAAAATCATAATAAATAGAAAAGTATCTAAAGAAAAAGAGAAAAATCTGCAGCCTCTGCTTATCCAATTGAGAGCCCTTGCTACGGCACAACCCGGTTACATTTCCGGTGAGACTTTGAGAAATGTTGATAGGCCTGAGGAATATTTGGTCATAAGCACGTGGCAGTCGTTAGATAACTGGAAGACATGGGCCTCTAGTAAAGAGAGGTCCGAGATCCAGGAAAAGATTGACGCGCTTTTAGGCACAAAAACCGAATACAATCTTTACCTTTATGAGTAGTCGAAGTCAATTATATCTACCATTCGAAATCATGTCTTTGTCGAGATGGTAGCGGATGGGCGGAAGGGAGGTACTATGTCCCACGGTCTGAATAGAGAAGAAGCACTTGCACTGCTACGAGATCATCTTCAAAACCAGAATATGATAAAACATTGCCTGGCATCAGAAGCTGTAATGATAGCATTAGCAGAAAAACTGGGAGAGGACAGGGAAAAATGGGGATTAGCGGGTCTGCTTCATGACATTGACACGGAACTGGTCGATGGGGACCTTTCTAGGCACACCCTCGAAGCGGAAAAGATCCTCAGGCTTAAAGGCCTTGACGAGGAAATTATCCGTGCCATAAAGCTTCACAATGAAACTGTCCACGGAGAAAAACGCGCCGAAAAATTTCATTTTGCACTGGCGGCTGGTGAAACCATAACAGGATTAGTTATAGCCACGACGCTCGTATACCCGGACAAAAAAATCAAAAGCGTCAAACCCAAATCTATAAAAAAAAGAATGAAGGAAAAATCCTTTGCCGCCAGTGTAAACCGAGACACTATTATGGAGTGCGAAAAACTGGGGATGGACATTGACGAGTTTGCGGAGATTTGCCTTACAGCTATGCAGAAAATATCAGATGAACTGGGCCTGTAACTTCTAACGAAAGCCGCCTGCCGTCAGTTAAAAGATGGCAAAAACAATAAGTGAACAAATTAACTTCTGACAAAGTTCAGACCTATACTTGCTGAAACATAAAACGCCGCATACTGATATTCATAAGGAGTCCCAGAGCAGCCATAGTAGAGATGAGAGCTGACCCACCATAACTGAAAAGTATGAGAGGGATCCCCACTACCGGCAGCAAACCGGTAACCATTCCCACATTAACGACAACTTCCCAGAAAATGGACGCAACAATACAAATTGCCAGAATTGAGCCAAATTTGTCCTTTGAATTCTTTGCTATATTTAGTCCCCACAGAATTAAAAACAGATAAAGAAGCAAGAGCAGCACGGAACCTATGAATCCCCATTCCTCGCCCAGTACTGAGAATGCAAAATCTGTATGTTGTTCAGGTAAAAAATGCAATCGAGTCTGCGTGCCTTTTAAGTAACCCTTACCCCAGAACAAACCGGAACCTATGGCAATCTTGGACTGGTTGATGTGATATCCTGAGCCGAGGGGGTCCATATCCGGCCTCAGAAATGAGAGAATGCGCAGACGCTGATAATCTTTTAGTTCAAGCCATATAAAAGGAGCCACAGATAATGCTGACACTACCAGAATCACCAGGGATCTCCAATGCACTTTCACAAACAGAATCACGGAAAAAGATACTACCAAAAGAAGGAGGGCTGTGCCGAGATCAGGCTCCTTTAAAATCAAAACAAACGGTATAATAATAAGTAAAAATGGTTGCCAAAGATCTCTCAAACGATACTCCCTATCCCCGCCCTTTTTGCTGAAAAATTTGGCAAGTACTATCAAAACTGAAATTTTTGCCATTTCAGACGGCTGGAAGGAAATGAGACCAAGATTCAACCACCTCTGGGAACCCGATGCAACCTTTCCCACAAGCAGTACCAAAACCAAAAGAGCTATGGAGATGAAGTATACCGGGTAAGCGAACCGCTCTAAAACCGAGTAATTATAAGTGGTCATCAGAAAAAATACAGCAAATCCGATCAAGAACCAGTAAATCTGTTTCACGAAAACCTGTGATCCTCCCACATCCCGGATAGCATACGTGGCGCTGTATAGGTTAAGAATGCTGATGGCAGCCAAAACCAATAGCAATAAAAGTAAAATCCAATCAAAATTCTGTATCAATCTGCGATCAAACATCTTTACCCTCTGAGAATCCCTTACTAAAAGATGACAGTCCGGGCAAAATATCTAATTATGCTGCGGGCGGTAAGCAAAAACCTGCGAGTTTTTTCCCAGATATGACATTATTATTTTTTTTCCGATAGGTGCTGCTACCTTTCCGCCATGCCCGCCATTCTCAATTATAATTGCAAGTGCGATCCTGGGCTTTTCTGCAGGAGCAACAGCGACAAACCAGGCATGGTCCCTGAACCTGGAAGGGGTTTCATCAGCCTTAAAATCCTTTTCTTTGTCCTTTTCAAGGGTAATAACCTGAGCGGTTCCTGTCTTTCCGGCGACCTTTATATTTTTTAACTTTGCCCTCCAACCAGTGCCACGTGTATCGTTTACCACGCCGACAAGTGCACTTTTTATGAAATCCAGATTTTCCTTCTTAAACCCGGCGTTTCCGATCATCTTGGGCTTAAAATTGTAGCCTTTATCACCTCCTCCCTTGCCCGCCCGTTTTATTATCTGAGGTTTGAATATGAATCCTCCGTTGAAAACAGTTGCCATCATTGACGCCATCTGGATCGGAGTAACCAGAACAAAGCTCTGCCCGATAGACATGGAAATTGTCTCTCCTAATTGCCAGGGAACACCAAATCTCTTTAACTTCCATTTGCTGGTTGGTATCAGGCCCTCCTTCTCCTGACCCAGGGGGAAACCGGTCACCTTTCCAAGGCCGAGTCTCCTTGCATAACGAGCAATCTTGTCGACCCCAAGCCTTTTGCCCATCTTGTAAAAATAAATATCGCATGATTCTACCAGTGCCCTTCGCAGATTAACCATCCCATGCCCATGCTTTTGCCAGCATCGATATGTGCTGTCTCCCAAAGTATATGTACCATTGCAGAACAACTCCTCCTCCGGGTCAATAATACCTTCTTCGAGCCCCGCCAGAGCAATGACAATTTTAAATATCGATCCGGGCGGATATTGGCCGGATAACGCCCTGTTCTGCAGGGGGAAATCCTTTGAGGAAACAATTCTCCCCCATGTAGTCCTGTCTATTCCCTCGATAAAAAGATTGGGATCAAAACAGGGGCTGCTAGCCATGGCAAGAATCTCCCCATTATTTGGGTTTAGGGCCACAATAGCCCCTTTTTTATCTTTCAAACATCTTTCCGCCAGAGTCTGCAGATCTTTGTCTATTGTCAGATAGATATTTCCGCCTGAAACAGAAGGCTTCAGTGATATTGACCGTATCTTACGCCCGGCAGCATCTACCTCCACCTGTTCACCGCCACGCATTCCATTCAAAAAAGGTTGCCATTTCAACTCCACACCGGTCTTTCCAATCAGATCCCCCGGTTTACTACCAGGGTATCGTCCGTTTTTTAACTGGTCCTCATCAATTTCTCCTAAATAGCCAAGGAGATGAGCAGCGAGGTTGCCCTGAATATAATGTCGTTGCGGTTTTATTTTGATCATAATGCCCGACAGATTAAACCGGTGGGTCTCGATCGCGGCCAGTTCGTTTCGGGAAATATCCCTTTTGAGGCAGATCGGCCGAAAAGGGTATCTGCGGGATGCCCTATCAAGTTTTTGCTCCATCATTTGCGGCTCAAGGCCTATGAGGCGTTTCAAACTTCCTGAAAGACTCTTTTGATCTTGAACTCCTTCTGGAATCACATAAAGATCATAAGATGGTCGATTCCCCACTAGCATCTCGCCATTCCGATCAAAAATCATTCCCCTGAACGGTGGAATAGCCCTAAGATTAATCCGATTACTCTCAGATTTGGTCCTGTATGTGGACCCGTTTACAATCTGAAGGAACCATAGCCTCAAAATCAAAACACTGAAAATCACCAGGATTAACAATGTAGTCTTTTTGAGCTGTTTATTAAGAATTTCTATGGAATTAGGATCAAAGTCTGATCTTCTCAACATGCTATCCCTCTTTTTACCGCTTCTAACCCAAGATTGATAACCTCGTAAAAGGAAGCTTCGCGCCTTTTTACGAGTCCATCTAGTGTCATGCCCCAAAAGTAAATTAGAAAAATCAATCAGAGTATCTAATCGTTTTTTTTGTTTTTATAATGATAAATTCTAAGCACGAAATACGAAACGATATCGAAATTCAAATCTCAAATGTTCTAAACATGTTTTGAATTTTGATCACTTGAAAATTAGGTTTTTTTTCGAGCTTAGATATTCGAATTTCGGATTTTAAACTTACTTTTTCGAAACACAAAATTTGGCTAAATTATTTAACTTATTTCTGGGACGCAACACTAGGATTGCATCTTGGTATGGCGTTAACCATTGAATACTCACAGTTGCTCGGCCTTGGGCTTTCCGGCTTCCCTTAAAAAAAGGCTTCGCAAAAAATCAAGCAGATAAAAGACGATAGGCGCAATAATGCCTGTAATTATCGCTGAAACCACAGATACCAAAAGGAAAGACCTCGGGAAAAAAATCTCTTGGGAAAAAGTGATAAGCACTAATAGCAACAGGATCTTCTTTAATAAAACCACTGATGAGATGAGAAGTACCTGGCCTTTTGGATACTCAAGATTAAATAGCCTTGAACCCAGGTAAATACATCCAAAAATACTCAAATAAATAAAGGTATAAAGTCCATGTATACCACCTGAAAGAAGATCTATCAACAGACCCTGACCAAATGCGAAAGTAGCTGCGGGAGCCTTACCATAAAACAGGAAAAGATATGCGATTATGACGGCAAACAGATCCAGATCAAAAACATCCACACCTGCTAGGTTCATCAACTTCCCCTTGGTTAGAGCGAAAAACAGCCCCAAAAACCATGAAAAGAAATAAAAAGCAGCTTCTCTATTTTTCGATCTTTCGATGGCCTGTTCTCCTAATCCTTTAGAATCACAAGGACTTCTTCCAATTTTGAAAAGTCAACAGCCGGCCTGATCTCTATATTTTTAAAAAGCCCACCATAAATTCCTTTGATATTTGAAATCCTGCCCACTGATATTCCTTTGGGAAAAACACCTCCAAGGCCGGATGTTATAATTAGATCCCCCACCACAACATCGCTTGATTTCACTACGTAATCCAGTTTGCATATCTCTGTAGATAATCCTTTTACTATCCCCCTTGCGCGAGAGCGTTGTACAAGGCAGTCAACAGCACTGTTTTGATCAATAACCAATAGGGCCTTGGCATAATTGGATGAGACTGAAACAATCCTTCCCACCACACCACTGGCATTCACGACTGCCAAATTCGGCCTCAAACCAACCCGCTTTCCCTTATCAATAATTATTGACTTGAACCACCCGGTAGGATCCAACCCTATCACCTGAGCAGCAATAACGGGTAGGCTGATTGAATGTTTGAATTTAAGAAGCTCCTGAATTCTTTCTTGGCTTGCAAGCAATTCACGGTAACGGCTATTCTCCATCCTCAACGCATCAATTTCTTTTTCCAACCGCCAGTTTTCGTTACGGACATCGACCAAATTGAAATAGCTCAACCAGAATCCTTTTGTAATGTTGACGGTCTGTTGGATAAATCTCTGAAAAGGAGAGGTGATCTCTATAATCAACTGCTCAGCAGGATTCCAGGTCGATCTCGACCCGGAATTTGAGGAAAGCAAGAATAGTGTAATGCAAATGAATAAAGCCCATAACCAGATTTTACGGAAGCCTGTTACACCTTTCAATGACTGTACTTCGCTCCATTATGTTCTGCAATTACTCCTAAGGCCAGCTACCAGAACGCAAGGCCTGCAGATTAAAATATTTGGGTACTCGGTTCAAAGAGAAGTGAAGGAATAATTCCGAACTTAGCTACTTTATTGCGACCTCTCGAAGAATTGAGATGTTATCAAGGGCCTTTCCAGAACCAAGAGCCACAGTGGAGAGAGGCTCTTCAGTTATTGTTATAGGAAGCCTTGTTTCTTCTCTTAATAAAATATCCAAATTCTTAAGCAGCGATCCACCCCCAGTTAATACAATGCCCCTGTCTACAATATCAGCTGCCAATTCCGGGGGCGTCTGCTCAAGTGCAATGCGCACGGTCTCAACAATTGTCTCCACCTGTTCTGAAATGGCCTTCCTTATCTCTTCCGAGTCTATGGTCAGGATCTTTGGTATGCCGGTTACCAAATCCCGGCCCTTCACTTCAAGAGTTTCGGTCTTTTCGCCGGGATAAGCGTTCCCGATCGTTGTCTTTATAATTTCTGCTGTCCTGATCCCTATTAAGAGATTATATTTTCTCTTGAGGTGCTGCAGGATCGCTTCATCCATCTTGTCTCCGCCTACCCTTACAGACTTGCTATATACAATGCCGGCAAGGGAAATAACCGCTACTTCAGTTGTTCCGCCTCCGATATCAACTACCATGTTACTCGTCGGTTCAGTAATAGGTAGTCCGGCACCTATGGCAGCCGCCATAGGTTCCTCTATAAGGAATACCTCTCTTGCCCCAGCAGACTCGGCTGATTCACGGACAGCCCTTTTTTCCACCTGCGTAATACCGCTGGGCACAGCTACAATGATTCGTGGTCTTACAAGTGTCCTTCGGTTATGTACTTTACGTATGAAATAGCGGAGCATCGATTCTGTAATTTCAAAATCCGCGATTACCCCATCCTTCATCGGACGTATAGCTACAATGTTGCCAGGGGTTCTGCCAAGCATCATTTTTGCTTCTCCGCCCACCGCGATCACTTTGCTGCCACCCTTCCCGTCACTTCTTACGGCCACCACGGAAGGTTCACTCAAAACAATACCTTTCCCTTTCATATAGACAAGGGTGTTGGCAGTTCCGAGGTCAATGGCCAAGTCATTGGAGAATAGACCCAATATTGGATCAAAAAGCATCGTTATCTCCTTTCTGCCTGCAACATCTCATAAGTTCATTAAGCTTTATTTGACGGCTTCCTAAAAAATCCAACTGCTGCGTTATGCTTCATCTTTCGTCGCTGCAGCGTACTGTAAGTACGCCTCACTCCGCAAGATTCGCAAGCCTTGCATTTGGAACTTTTTGCTTTGCCGTCTAATTGCTGAATTTTTACGAATTCATCAAATTCGACCAACCAAAACACGAAACAGAATGGCAATATTGATTTGTCTTGACAAAGCGTTTTTTGCGTGTTTTACTTTCCGGTTATTGTATTCAATTACAAAAATTACTTTATACTATTTTACTTTATATACTATGAAAAGGACTTTTCAACCCAGCAATATAAAAAGGGCACGAACCCACGGTTTCAGGGTCAGAATGCGAACCAAAGGTGGCATAAATGTCTTAAAGCGAAGAAGGGCCAAGGGACGGAAACGATTATCTGCATAAATAATTTCCGCAAATCCGACCGATAATTCAATGGGACCTTTCTCATTTTCAAAAAAAAAAGGATATTGAATCAATCTGAGTTTGTCAATCTAAATCGGTCTGGCCAGCGCCACCATACAAAACATTTTATTGTGATTCTCAAGGAAAATGGGCTGGGTATTACGAGATTGGGGCTCACCGTTAGCAGAAAGACAGGTAACGCGGTCAAAAGAAATAGGGTCAAGCGTCTAATCAGAGAATTTTTCAGGCTCAATGACACCTGTTTCCCCCAGGGATACGATATTGTTATCACAACGAAAAAGGATGCCAGCTATTTGGACCTCCGGAAAATCAAGAGCGAACTCGGAGAAATCCTCATTAATAAAAAGTTTCTTTAATAGATTTAGATATATACCCATCTTCTTGATAGATATATATCAACAATTCATTACACCATTCTGGCCTCCTTCCTGTCGTTTCTATCCCACATGCTCAACCTACGCCCGCCATGCCATTAAAAAATACGGGATCATAAAGGGAGGGTTTCTTTCTCTGGTCAGGCTTTCAAAGTGCCATCCCTTTCATCCGGGCGGATATGACCCCCTTCTGTAAATGAAAAAACAGAGCGCAAAAGGAAAAGCACACAACTTAATAGCGCTTTGGAAAGCCCCAGGCGCTAAATTCCATGCAGATAAAATCGAGCAACGGTATTTATAAAATCGGGTAAAATATATGGAAAAAAGAACGGTACTGGCTTTTGTTTTATCCTTCATAATCCTTATTGCATGGTCCTATTTTTTCGCCCCAAAACAGGATCAGGCGCCTAAAAAGGACGAGGGATTTAAAAAAGAGGTGCCAGAAAAGATCAAAGAGACTCCAGAGGCTCCGGTATCGACCCATCCTCGGCCCCCACAAATGCCACTGAAATCAGAAAGGGTCGCCACAGTACCTGCAGCCGGGAAAAAAATCGAAATTGACACGCCTTTATACAGGGCTGCCTTTAGCAATGTGGGTCCTACCATAATAAGCTTCAAATTAAAAAAATATCGCCAGTCACTTGACCCGGACTCTTCCCTGATCGAGCTTGTTAATGTTGAAAAAGAAGTGGGCGACTTTTTGTTTGTAGGTTTCGATAACCAGTCCGCAGCTCAAAACGAGAAAATTATCTACGAAGTGGATAGCCAAAATATTCAACTCGGACCGCAATCATCACCTAGCGACCTTGTTTTTCGCTCAACCACACCAAACGGCCTCTCGATTCTTCAGACCTTTCGCTTTTTTCCCGATCAATACAGGATTGAAGTTGCTATTAATGTGGTTAATCAATCAGAAAAATCTGTCAAAGGGAACTTTAGGACAGATATAAAGGCCTTACCACCCAAGGAAAAACATAGCTACTATTCTTATGTGGGCTTTGCAATCCTCTTGGATGACAAACTGGAGGAGATCAAGATCAAGAAGGCATCCGAAGAGAAGCTCCATGCAGGCCAAATCGATTGGGTTGGCTATGAGG
Source organism: uncultured Desulfobacteraceae bacterium (assembly GCA_964513115.1). GTDB lineage: Bacteria > Desulfobacterota > DSM-4660 > Desulfatiglandales > Desulfatiglandaceae > JAFDHL01. Next base: position 9,615 of record CAZENC010000036.1, read on the forward strand.
ACGCCTTTTTCATTTCGGCCGTGATTCCTAATAATCCTTCAAACGGGACTTTCAAGGCGCGTCTATTGCCATCCGGATTATTAGAGGGGACCTTTATACACCCATCAATTTCAGTTGAACCTTCCGCACAGGTTTCCTCGCAATATACTCTGTACTTCGGTCCGCGTGATCTGGGAATCCTGAAACAACTTGAGAAAAAACTCGACCGTGCTGTCAACTTCGGCTGGACGGACATTATAGCCAAGCCCCTTTTATACCTTTTACGGTTTTTCAACCAGTACATAAATAATTATGGTTTATCTATCATCATTCTCACCATCCTCATTAAAATACTCTTCTGGCCCCTTACCCACAAAAGTTATAAGTCAATGAAAGAAATGCAAAAACTTCAACCGCGAATGGCCAAAATCAGAGAGAAATACAAGGACAATAAAGAAAAACTGAACAAAGAAATGATGGCGCTATACAAGACGTACAAGGTGAACCCCATGGGCGGTTGCCTGCCTATGATTATTCAGATCCCTGTTTTTTTTGCGCTTTTCAGGCTCTTGGGAAATTCCATCGAACTAAGGCACGCACCTTTTATGCTATGGATAACAGACCTTTCCGCACCCGATCGGCTGTTTAACTTCCCCTTTAAGATCCCCATGATGTCACCTCCCTACGGAATACCCGTACTAACACTATTGATGGGTGTGTCGATGTTTGTGCAGCAAAAAATGACTCCTACGCCCGGGGATCCGACACAGGCCAAAATCATGATGTTTCTACCAATCATCTTCACATTCATGTTTATCAACTTCCCTTCCGGCCTGGTTCTTTACTGGTTAGTCAATAACATCCTTTCCATAGGCCAGCAGTACCGTATCAACAAAAAGCCGTCATAATAATCGGAGGACAATCATGGATACTTTTGAATTCGAAGGAAAAACAACCGAGGAAGCGATTGAAAATGCCTGTCGGCAATTGAATCTCAAAAAGGACGAAGTGGATATCGAAATTGTTGAACCTGGATCAGCGGGTATTTTCGGTTTAGTGGGCGGCAGAAAGGCCAGAATCATAGTTTCGACTGCAAAAGGACCAGGCGAGACCCCTGACAATATAAATGGATTAGTTGTCGCCAAGGAGGCCCTGGAAAATATCCTGGCACGTATCCCTGTGGAAGGAACAACGGTCAATGCAGAGAAGATAGATGGCACAATTTCCCTGAATATTAAAGGTGATTCGTCGGGGCTTCTAATCGGACGTAAGGGCAGAACCCTTGATGCCCTGCAGTTCATCGTCAATAAAATCGTGAACAAAACCCTGGAAAAAAGGGTCCAGATTATTGTTGACTCAGAGAATTATCGTGAAAGAAGGCGGGATTCCTTAATCGAGATGGCCTTGAGGATGGGCGACAGAGCTAAAAAAACCAGAAAACCTGTAGCCACAAATATTCTAAATCCTCATGACAGGAGGATTGTGCATCTTACTCTCAGGGACGATAAGGGGCTGGACACAAAAAGCCGGGGAGAAGGCATTTTGAAAAAGGTCCTTATCATTCCCAAAAGATAATTCTTTTACGCGGAAGTCGGGACGCAAGCGCGGCGTTTTAGGAGTTGCGGCTTCTAAAAAAAACAACATAAGGTCCACTACGTTCAACCTGATGCAACAGATATCGAACGACGGACAACGAAAAAGTGACAGTGATACTATCACGGCCATTGCCACCCCCACTGGCCAGGCCGGAATAGGTATTATACGCATCAGCGGACCTCGCGCTTACGAAATTGCAAATAAGATTTTCAGGCCCCACAACCCAACGCAAAATCTTGAAAGCCATCGCCTATATCTGGGCCAACTATATGATCCCTTCCTCGAAACCACCATCGATGAAGTCCTGATCTCTTTTATGAAGGGGCCGCGCTCCTATACTAGAGAAGACATTGTAGAAATCAATTCCCACAGCGGCTTCCTTCTCCTTTCGCGAATCCTTCAGATAATCCTGGACCAGGGAGCAAGACTGGCCCGGCCCGGAGAATTCACGCTAAGGGCATTTTTAAATGGTAGAATAGATCTCACTCAGGCTGAAGCTGTAGTAGACCTAATCAATTGCAAGTCAGAAAGAGGCCTGGCCCTGTCCTCCCAACAGATCCAGGGTTCATTCAGAAAAGAAATACAAGTTTTACGGCAAAAAGCAACTGACATCCTGGCACATTGTGAAGTGGCAATTGATTTCCCCGAAGAGGAGGCCAGTATCATGTCCAGGGGAGAGGCCGCTGATAGGATTGAGGAAGAGCTTGTAAGACACGTCAAGGCCATGATTGAAACCCATTCCAGAAAAAGGATCTGGGTGGACGGCATCAATACAGTCATTGTGGGGCGTGTCAATGCAGGTAAATCCAGCCTCCTCAACCGCCTCTTGAATGAACAGCGTGCCATTGTAACACCAATACCAGGAACAACGAGGGATTTCATAGAATGCACCATCACCATAGATGGCCTACCACTAAGTCTTATGGACACAGCCGGATTCAGGGAGGTAAAAGATGAGGTGGAAAGGATCGGAGTCGGTCTGACCGAGCAGAAACTGAATGAGGCTGATTTCTTACTGGTAGTCATTGACCAGAGTCGTCCCTTGAATGAGGATGACCTGAAAATAATTAATCAGTGTAGTGGAAAAAAGGTCCTTGTCGTGATTAATAAGATTGATTTGGCGTCCATGCTGTCTCATGATGTGGAACACAAGGAATTGGCCGGCTTTCCCGTCGCCAGGATATCCGCTCTCACAGGCGAGGGACTTGATGATCTCAGGAAAGCCATCGTCGGTTGTCTGCTTGAAGGTGATGTGGACATGACATCCTCTCACGCGACTTCAAACCTTAGACATAGACAGGCATTGGTGGATGCGGCCCAGTTTTTCAAAAGCGCCGCACACAATTCAGAAAAGCATGTGCCCATGGAAATAGTCGCCCTGGAACTGAAAAGCGGACTGGATGCCCTTGGCGAGATCATCGGCGAAACTACCAGCGAGGAAATCCTGGATAGTATCTTCAGCCAGTTCTGTCTGGGGAAGTAGGGGTGATCCACTACTGCATACAAAAAATCCCTCTGCCCCGCGCCGCGGCCCGAGTCGTGGTCTGCACTGCAACAGGCCAATGGAATCCACATCCTTCGGTCCAAGCAGACCGCAGGGAGGGCCGCTTGTCCATCCTCCGCAGTAGCCTGCTACGGAGGACGGGCAGCGTAGGAGTATATGCGGACTGGAGAAGAGTGCTATACCGAGCCGTTTGACTGGCATAGCCAGCCAACATAACACCACCCTAAGGGTGGGGCTTTATTCCCTAGTAAATTTTAATCCGCAATACTGAACTTGTAATTTCACAGGATAACTATCTTGCGAATTCCGGCTTAACTTCGAAAATATTCCCGGACCTGTTTGATTGCACAATACTTGCCACACATGGTACAGACATCATCCTCGGCCGGGGGATTCTGGGCCCTGTACCTTCTCGCCTTTTCAGGATCAATAGCCAGTTTCATCTGAGTATCCCAGTCCAGATTCTTCCGCGCCCGCGACATCTGCCTGTCTCTCTTAATGGCCAGTTTGTGCCCTCTGGCTATATCCGCCGCATGGGCGGCGATCCTGGTGACAACGACACCTTCTCGCACATCATCCGCGTCGGGCAGACAGAGATGCTCGGCAGGGGTCACATAGCACAAAAAGTCCGCCCCGGCCGCCCCGGCAAGGGCCCCTCCGATTGCGCATGCCACATGGTCATAGCCGGCTGCAATATCTGTAACCAGAGGACCTAAAACATAAAAAGGAGCATGATGGCAGAGCTTCTTCTGGAGTATAACGTTGGTCTCGATCTGATCCAGAGGGACATGCCCAGGCCCCTCTATCATGACCTGAACGTCTTTTTCCCAGGCCAGTTGGGTGAGATGTCCAAGAGTCATCAACTCATGGATCTGGGCCCTGTCCGTGGCGTCAGCTAGGCATCCTGGCCTTAGCCCGTCTCCCAGGCTGAGGGTCACATCGTATTTTTTCGCTATTGATAAAAGCCTTTCATAATTTTCAAAAAGCGGGTTTTCCCTCTCATGATGCAACATCCATGTGGTCAAAAAGGCTCCACCCCGGCTCACTATGTCCGTAATTCTGCCCTGCTTTTTTAACATCTCGAGTGCATCCCTGGTTAGGCCACAATGAACCGTTATGAAATCAACGCCATCTTTTGCCTGCCTTTCTATTACGTCAAAAATTTTATCCACAGTTAAATGGATCAATCCTCCCTTTTCCTCAACCGTCTCCACAACCGCCTGATAAATCGGAACTGTACCGACCGGAATGATTGATTCCTTAAGAATATTCTTTCTGCAGACATCTATATCTCCACCAGTTGACAGGTCCATCACGGTGTCGGCCCCTGCCTCCACGGAAACCCTCAGCTTTTCCATTTCCTCATCAATTATGGCCCTGTCAGAGGATGTTCCGATATTTGAATTCACCTTTATGAAAAGACCCTCTCCAATACCACAGGGCACGAGCCGCTCATGCCTCCGGTTGGCCGGAATCACGACCCTCCCCTTTGCAACCTGATTCATGAGCCAGGCAACGTCTACCTGCTCTTTTTCCGCCACTGTTGTCATCTCCGGTGTGACGGTACCGGATCTTGCCTTTTCTAATTGCGTCATATTATAAATCCCCTCTACAAAACGGCTCAATCACTTGCTCACCGTTTCATTGCTTTACTGATCTGAAATCCTCAGGGCTTCCTACATGTTAAACCTGATTTCCCAATCGGTCCACCCTACGTCTCAATACACATATTCCACATCCAAGACGGATAAAAGTCAAGTCCTCATCCGGCTTTAACCGGTCCCGCGCCTTTCCCGCATTCATAACTGTTGATTATAGCATTTCTTACAAAATCATGGGCCATTTCCGTGGCCTTTACAAGACTTTTTCCTTCAGCCAGGGACACTGCCAAGGCGGTGGAAAAAACGCACCCGCTCCCATGCGTATGTTCCGTATAAATCTTGGATCCCCAAAACTGATGAATGTCCTTTCCGTCAAAAACCAGATCAACACATCTATCCTCAAAATGACCTCCTGTAATCACCACATCAGGACCAAGCTCCTTTATGATCTTTGCAGCCTTTACCATCTCCTCAATGCCCTCAACCCTTTTGCCTGCAAGGATCCCTGCCTCATCCAGGTTTGGGGTTACCACACCGGTAAGAGGAAACAGGACGTCCTTCATAACTGAAATTGCACCCGGGTCAAGCAATTCCATCCCTGTGGAGGCCCTGAAAACAGGATCCACTACAACATGTTTAACGTAGTGTCTTTTTAGCAGCCTTGCCACTTCCCTGACTGCTGCCGCAGTGTATAACATGCCGATCTTTACGGCATTGGGCATCAAATCGTCTATGATAGTCTCGACCTGTTTGGTGATAAAGCTAACCGGAACCTCATGAACTGCAGTAATGCCAAGGGAATTTTGGGCGGTAACAGCAGTAACGGCAGTCGTGGCATGGGCGCCAAGCCTTGCGCTGGTCTTGACATCTGCCTGGATTCCGGCACCGCCAAAGGAATCAGATCCGGCTATAACAAGTATATTTATCATTCATAAAATGCCAGAAGGTATGCAATTGAATTAGTCAAGAAACCTTTCAATATATCAGAAAACAAAACACTATCAGTTTGCATGTTATTGACAAAGGCTATTCATACGCATGCTAATCTAAAAAAAGGCTAACAAGGCACCCAATGGCTGTCAACCAAAATATAAACATTTGCCTTACGCCTGCTTGACTTTGACCTGGCCTTCTCTTATAAATCTATAATTGCGCAAAAAAACTCAATAAACATATAGCCTGACCATCTTGAAAAAGCTGAACATCCGCCACAAGATTCTCTGTGTCCCAGTACCCGGCTAAACCGGTAGCAAAAAAATAGGACCGCAGATCGGCTGAAAGGAAGATGCTCTCTGCTAATTTATAAACCATCCCTCTTGCCGCCCAGGAAAAGCGAAAATGAAAAATATTATTAAGTCTTTATTCTCTGTAAATACTATTTCCCTTACATTCTGTACTACTTTTCTGGTGGTAATTCTATTCTTGATCGGGGTCCCCTTCCTGGACATGATTGAGTTAAAGACCTACGATCTCCGCTTTCGATCGCGGGGTGATTTAAAAGGATCCCCCGAGGTCGTTATGGCTGTGGTTGATGAAAAGAGTCTTGACAAAGAAGGCCGCTGGCCCTGGCCCAGATCCAAGATCGCGGCTCTTATCGACAGGCTTTCTCAGGATGGTGCCAGAGTTATCGGTTTTGATATTGGCTTTTTGGAACCGGATGAAAACTCCTATCTCAAATTTATCAGCCAGCTCGATCAGGAAATCAAAACCCTTAACATAAAAAACAGCAGCTTGGATGATTTCATAAAATACAGTAAAATAGAAGCTGACAATGATTTAGCCCTTGC
>CAZENC010000037.1:0-16072 GCA_964513115.1 uncultured Desulfobacteraceae bacterium
GTGTCAGTTGCCCTGTGCCGGTAAAAGTTCTTGCCGGTATGGGAGCGGACATTACAATCGGTGTGGAAATATGTATGAGAAGATATCATCCTCTGGAAAATCTGAACATTATTGAGATCATAGCACGCTCAGAAATGATCACATCACAGAAATTGGCGGGGATGATGGTGGGTACGGCGGATGTGGCGATTTGTCCGGATACCAAAGATATCTTCTGGTCGGAATTTTCCAGGGTAGATGAATTGATAGAGGCGGGCATTGAAGGCGCAAAGAAACGCCTGGGAGAAATAAGGGAGGCCATACGGAAGAAAACTCCGTGGTATAAGAAAATTTTTCCTAAGCTGTAATATTTAAGGGATCTGACCGCTAATAGTCCAGACGGCACGGCACGGCACTCTTCTTTTAAGGCGCAAGGCATAAGGCACAAGGCACAAGGTGTGGAATGTGTTTTTTAGAAGAGTCCCCTACCTTCGCCGAGCAAAGAGAGTACAGAAAAAATGTATCACGCTGAGTAAGTAGAGGACATAAAGAAAAGAAAAAAACAAATCAATATCACACAGAGAACACAGAGATCACAGAGAAAAGAATTTTATTTCAAAAAACACTCTGCGCCCTCTGCGGGCTCTAGCGAACGCAGTGAGCGGGCGTGATAAAAAATTCCCCTGGGCGATTTACTCCTTAATGAATTTATATGCGGCCTTTCTGTATTTTGGCCGGTCTATCACCTTTTTCATATTAACAAGCGTATAAAACGGCTGGTCCACTACAACTGAATTCACCAGCCAGGAAGGAAGGTTACCGCCCGGCTCACTATGCACCTGATATACCACCTCTACCGTATCATTTCCCAGGGGGGTGAAGCGCCAGAAACCGTCAATTTTTTTTACCCTCTGCAGCCCGGTTTTTTCTGGGATATAGTGCGGTATGCCTTTAATCTCAATTGTCACAACCCCGCCTTCAGGATTCTGGCTGATTTTATTATGAACAGCAGCATCCCTGTCGCTTACAGGCCATGGAGCATCGTTTACTGTATAATTGTAAGTCTCTTTTTCGTTAATTCTTTTAAGCAGTTTACCCTCCTTGCAGGTGTGTATCCACGAAGGGTATGCTGTAACGTCTTCTACAATGGCAACCATGCTTGACAGGGAGGCCTTTATGTTCGCTACCGCCTTGTATTCCTTAAAGTTTGATCCTTTTACACTGCGCGTGTGGACAGTGATTCCATTCTGTTTTTTTGCCAGGTCCCAGGCATGTGCCATGTTAGGAAAGATGAAAGCAAATAAGCACAATACAGAGAAAAGGAATAGTAGCAGCCTGATTTTATGGCCTGAAGTCAGGATTATGAATATATTCGGCCTTTCCATAGTCTTTTTCCTCTTTTCATTCTCCATAGACTGTTGATTGTCAGAAGGGTATGAAGGGTAAATCCTAATGGAATGGAAAAGGCATACCCAAATGGGATTTTAAGTGCCCTAACAATAAAGAGGCTCGTTATAAACATCGCAGCAATACCGGAAACAGATAATCCGAAGGCCAGGTAATTGACAACAGTATCCATTCCATTATTGAGATAGAAAAAGGTCCAAAAGGATAATAAAAGAGGCATCCAGGCTAACAGGAATGACTTTACCGCGTCATAAACCGATTCAATTGGGTTTTGTTTTCTCATAATCTCAGCCAGGTTTTTTGAAAAGCCCTCCCAGATGTGTAAGATGTCTCTGTACATTCTCGTACTGATAAGATTTTCGCCAAATATCCAGTATAGACGATGGCCGCTGTTTTTGACAATTTTCGCAAATGCCATGTCTTCCATGACCTCGTTTCGCACAGAATGGTGTCCGTTTATGGATTCATAGAATTTTTGCCTGAAAAGCATGAACTGGCCGTTGGCGCCGGTTTCGGGCCTTGAAGGATCATTTACATGTTTGAAATTCATGGAAGAGGCTATGGATAGAAAAATACCTGGGAGAAAAAGACGCTCTGATGTTGTTACAAGTTCCTGAAGCGGGTTTATGCTCAACATGTCAATGCGGTTATTTTCAGCAAAGGTCACCGCGGTCTCCAGAAGTTCCGGTTGAGCGTATATATCAGCATCTATAAAGCAATACCATTTTCCATCTGCTATCTCCGCACCCTTCCGGCAGGCATTGTTTTTCCCTGACCAGCCCTCCGGAAGCGGACCGGCACCTGTCAATTTCAGGTTGGAGTGTTTTTCTTTTAGGCGTTGGACAATGGATTGTGTATTGTCTGATGAATTATCATCAACCACTATGATCTGGTATTTTCTTTTAGGGTATGTCTGATTTAGTAGGGATATTACACAACGTTCTATATTGAACTCCTCGTTTCTGACAGGGATTATTACTGCAAGAAGAGGCAGTTGGGAATTATGCGGCTGATCTTGGGACCTGAGATTCTCCCTGTTTAAATAAAGCTTGCCAATGACAAGAAGGAAATGTGAAAGAAAAACGAGTAATGCAATTGCGATTAAGAAGAGGGTCAATTTTTTCTCTTTAATTTCAGGGCAATTTGGTAATATATTTTGGTATGTTGGTAATTGTTTAATAATATATCAAAAATGGCAATCAATATGAAATGGTTTTTGATCTCTCCATTTACCATTAATGTACTAAATGCTTCAATTCTCTTGGTTTTCATGATTTTTTTCCTTTTGGCAGGAAAGAGAAAATCCAGGGCAACTCTCTTTTTGATTGCTTTTCTCACGGGGGTTACACTGGTTTTCATCTCTTTTGTTGTAATTTTTTCAAGCATAGAACCATATTATTCGACGATTGCCTGGTTAGCCCTCCATCTATTTGTTTTTGCTTCTATTTTCATGGTTCAGTTTGCCTATTATTTTCCTGAAAATCTACATCCTCGGGAATCAAAAATCGTTTTAGTAGTCTGCACGGTCGCATCGTCTATCGTTTACCCATATTATGTTTATAAAACCCTCTCAATGGAGCCTTCATATAGTTTTGGAGGGTCGCTTTTCGTATTTTTAAATACCCCGGAAATAGGTGTTATCATAGGATTGGAGATAATATGGGTGTTGCTTGTTTTCCTTCGAAAAGCCGCCTTGCTTTCCGAGTACCAATACAGCGGTTTTTTGAACCGCTGGGCAGGTGAACCCGGGACGTCCCGGGAGCCAAAGGGCCTTATCCCCGTATTTGCCCGCTTGTGCATTTCCTGTATAAAAATTTTCAGGGCAAGGGCGAGACCTGCAAAGGCCATCCGGAACCTAATCCTTCTTTTTGTCTCACCGATCCTACTTATTTCAGCTATTGTTATGGCCTATCAGGGATTTTTGTCCTGGGAAATCGTTGCCCATATTTTGGGTTCAGGGTTTATGGCGGTCATTTTTCTCTTCATCATGCTTTATATTAACAATTCCTCTGAACCTTCCACATTTTTAATAAAGCTTATCGGGATTTCACTAGGAACCATTCTAATAATCTTCGGTCTGGTTTCCAATATTGCATTAATGATAAGAGATGAAGAATACGACAAGAAGCGCCTGATCGAAGCGAAACAGTGTGAAAGGGCCATTTTAGACAATGATTTATCGCAGATACCTGAAAATGTGGCCTACTTATTGAGCCGCCCGCTGGGAGAAGGGCCGGATTCCATCAGTAATAAAGTGGAATTTGTCCGGGATTCCAATTTCAGTTTTCAAAAGATCATAGAAAATAGAGTTGAGAATTTACCTACTTTGAAGCCGGGTTTCATCATTGGGGATATGCCCGAGATGACACGTCTTTACCGCAGGATTGGGCGTTTACATGTAAACGATTACTATATACACTACGACTTTTCAATGGACGGAAGATTGTGCGAGGTAGGCTATCCTTATATTGCTTATAGAAAAATAATTCATGAAACAGGTTTGAAGCTGGTTTACATAATCATAGGATCAGTCCTCTTTATAATTGTCGTATTTCCCCTTTTCTTCCGTGAGAGCCTCATCAAACCGTTGAATGTGCTCCTTGCTGGTGTGCGAAAGGTGAATGAGGGAGATCTTGGAGTTGTTGTTCCCGTTCAGGTGGAAGATGAGATCGGTTTTCTGTCAGGCTCTTTTAATAACATGGTAAAGTCCATTTTGGAGAGTGAGGAAAAATTGAAGGATAATCTGGACTTCCAGGTCAAATTGACTGAATCTTACAGTTATTTCGTGCCAAAGGAATTTTTAGAGTTTCTTGAAAAAGAGAGTATCATCGATATAAAATTAGGGGACAATGTTCAGAAAGAGATGTCCATACTTTTTTCGGATATTAGATCCTTCACAATGCTTTCAGAAAAGATGAGCCCTCAGGAGAATTTCAATTTTTTGAACAGCTGCCTTAGCAGGATCGGCCCCGTTGTAAGGAACAACGGCGGTTTCATAGACAAGTATATCGGGGATGCCGTCATGGCATTATTTCCGGGGAGTGCGGAAGATGCTTTACATGCGGCTATAGCTATGCAAAATGTCATCAGGACTTATAACAAACACAGAGTGAGCACAGGATATGAACCAATAGACATCGGGGTGGGGATCCATACCGGAATGCTGATGCTCGGGACCATCGGGGAAGAAAGACGTATGGAGGGAACGGTTATTTCCGACGCCGTAAACCTGGCTTCTCGACTTGAAGGTTTGACAAAGCTATATGGTGCATCAATTATTATAAGCGATAATACATCGAACGGGCTTAAAAACCGGTCTGATTTTCATTCCCGTTACCTGGGAAGGGTTCAGGTGAAGGGCAAAAAGAAGTGGGTCGATATATTTGAAGTTTTTGATGGAATTTCATCTGAATTTTTTGATATTAAGCTGAGAACAAAAAAAGACTTTGAACAGGGCATTCTAATGTATCAAAATTCAGAGTTCGTTAAAGCATGTGAAAGCTTCAATAAAGTGCTTGAAGAAAATCCCGAGGATAGGGCAGCCTATCTGTACCTGAAGCGCTGTAGGAGTTTTGAAAGGAATGGCATACCAACAGGTTGGGAGGGAGTTACAGCCTTTGACGAGAAATAAGGTGATTCCATAAATGCCTAATTATAAAACTATTAAAGGAAGGTCAGACAAAGGGTAAAAATAATGATTAAGAGGATTTTTATAAACACTTCGATTTTTTTTATTTTAATATGTGCACTTCCTAATCTTTCTACTGGCGAGAATAAACAGGAAGAAACAATGGGTCCAGCAAATGTCGTTATATCGAAAGTTACTACAGGCAGCATCGCACCTGAGGAGGAATATGTTGGAACGGTATACTATATCGAAGTATCAAATCTTTCCAGCGAGGCAAGTGGAATGGTTGAGGATATAACATTTGAAGAGGGGCAGCGAACAGAAAAGGGAGCTCCGCTGGTCAAGCTTAACTCGGAACTCCTCGAAAAGAAACTTCAGGCAAGAGTAGCTTCATATGAACAAATCCTTTCTGATCTCGAAAGGGCAAGAAATGATTATAGAAGAATAAAGGATCTTTTCAGTAAAAAGATCGTCGCTGAAAAGGATTATGACGATCAGCGGTTCCAGGTAGAGGGGCTTGAAAAAAAGGTAGGTGCCCTTAAAGCAGAAGTTGAACATCTCGAAATAGAACTTAAAAAAACCCTGATCAAGGCACCTTTTAGCGGAGTGATAATAAAAAAACATATTGCAAGGGGAGATTGGCTTTCGCCCGGAAAAACCGTTGCAACGATTGCTAGTGATGGCGCTATGGATCTCATCGTGGAGGTCCCGGAAACAGTTATAAAATATCTAAGACCCGGTATGGCAGTGGATGCAAATGCCGGCGAAGAGGAAAAGAGAGGAATAATCGCCGCCATCATACCGAGAGGTGATATTGCAACGAGAACATTCCCGATTAAGATCAGAATTAAGAACGGAGCTTCACTCATGGAGGGAATGGAGGCCAGGGTTAAATTGCCCGTAGGTGAAAAAATAGACGCCCTTCTGGTGCCAAGAGATGCCGTCCTGAACAGGTTCGGAGAAACAACGGTTGTTCTGGTTGTCGACTCAAAAGCGACGATCATACCTGTTAAGGTTGTGGGATATCGGGGAATGATGGCCGGTATAAATGCAAAGAAGATATCTGAAGGCATGAAAGTTGTTGTCAAGGGGAATGAAAGGTTAAGGGACGGACAACCTGTCAACATCATAAAAGAAATGGAGTAATTTTAAATACGAGTGAAAAGGCCCAGAGCGACTTTTTACGAGGTTATCAATATTGGATCTTATCAAATTTTCTATAAATGAGCCTGTTAAAGTTATTGTCGGCGTTTTAGTAATTCTCCTTTTCGGAGTTATCGGGCTTTTTAGACTGCCTTACCAGTTAAGTCCCAGTCTTGAGGTACCTCAAATTACGGTTAGAACAGTCTGGACCGGGGCCACACCTTATGAAATCGAGCGTGAAATTATCGAAGAGCAGGAAAAGGTATTTAAGGGAATCCCCAACCTTGTTGAAATGGAAAGTTCCTCATCGAACGGGATTGGGTCAGTCACACTCATGTTCAAGTTAGGCACTAATATTGATGACGCACTCCTGAGAGTTTCAAACAAACTGAACGAAGTCAGGTCATACCCTGAAAATGTTGAGAAACCGGTAATCAGCGCTACCGGAGCGTCCACCTCTCCTGTAGTCTGGCTATTGTTGAAAACAACCGAAGATAACCCAAATTCAATATACACATACAGGACCTTTTTTGAAAATGAAATAAAACAATATCTTGAGAGGATAGATGGTGTTGCTGATCTCTTTGTCCATGGCGGGAGCGAAAAAGAGATGCACATCATCTTGAAACCTGAAAAACTTGCTGTATATGGTCTGACAATCCGAGATGTGGTTGAGATCTTGAATTCGGAAAACGTGAATATATCTGCGGGAAGCATGGATGTCGGAAGGAGAAACTTCAGGATCAGGACAGCGGCTGAATTTCAATCAGTCGAGGATCTTGAAAACATGGTCATCAAATCAACGGGACAGAGGCGGGTATATCTTTCGGATATTGCAACCGTAAAATTTGGATATGCGGATCTGACAGCCGAGATCATCCACAAAGGCAGCGAAGCAATCGTGACCGGCGTTATAGCTGAATCAGGTGCGAACATACTTGATTTGACAGATAGAGTCGAACAGGTCGTTAACTGGCTGAACTCGGAAAGATTAAAACCTGAAAAGATATACATCCATTGGAGTAATGACCAAAGACCTTATATCAGAGGTGCAATCAAGCTGGTACAGACCAATATACTAATTGGTGGAACGCTGGCCATTCTTGTGCTTTTAATTTTTTTGAGAAGCCTTTCTTCTATGGGAGTTATTGCCGCCGCCCTTCCTATCAGTATCGTTGGGACCTTTATTTTCTTAAGTTTATTTGGAAGAACTCTGAACGTCATTTCACTTGCCGGGATAGCGTTTGCCGTGGGAATGCTCATGGACAGCGCTATTGTGGTTCTTGAAAATATCGACCGTCACAGAAAGATGGGGAAAACTCCCTTTGACTCGGCATATGAAGGAACAAAGGAAGTATGGGGGGCGATACTTGCCTCCTCCCTAACTACGATAGCTGTTTTCCTTCCTATTGTTTTTATAGAGGAAGAGGCAGGTCAGTTATTCAGGGATATTGCAATAGCCGTTACCTGTGCCATTATAATTAGTCTCTTCGTTGCTGTGTCTGTTATCCCGATGTTTTCCAATAAGCTTTTTAGCCTTCGAAAGAACAATAATACGGTTAAAAGCCATCCTCGAAGAGGAATAGGAGTTGCCTTAGTAGATGGCATAATGAGTCTGGTAGGTTTGGCCACAAAAAATTGGATAACAAGGCTAACAACTATCGCCGTGTTGACCACCCTTTCCATATCAATTGCCGTATTTCTAATACCGAAGATGGAATACCTTCCTCAGGGAAACAGAAATTTCGTGATTAGCATAATGTCCCCCCCTCCCGGGCTTTCTTTACAGGAGAAACAAGAGATCGGAGAAACTATATTGCGTGATGTTAGTCCTTACCTGGATAAGGACCACGAAGGTTTACCGGGTATTAGGGACTTATTTTATCTCGGCGCGGATAGAATCATGCTTCTTGGTTGCATGTCCATACATGAGGACCGTGCCGGGGAACTTGTTCCATTTTTATTTAAAACGATAAATAGTATACCGGGAATATTCGGCGTGACGTTTCAGGTCGGAATATTCCAGACGCGGAGAGGCGGTGGAAGAACCATCGATGTGGATGTCAGTGCTCAGGATTTAAACACGATCGTCCAGGTTGCCGGTACCATGTTCGGAATGATACAGGGGGAAATCCCCGGAGCCCAGATAAGACCTGTCCCATCCATCGAACTTCTCTATCCCGAAATCAATATCATTCCTATAAGGGACCGTCTCAGGGCGGCGGGAATGAGTTCCAGTGATCTGGGCATCCGTCTGGACGTTCTTCTGGATGGAAGGAAGGTGGGTGAATTCAAGCAGAAGGGTGAGAAAAAGATTGACCTTGTTTTGAAGGCGTCGGATAAGAATTTTTCCACACCTGAAGAGCTCTATAAGGCCCTTATTGCTACACCTAAAGGAAAAATTGTACCCGTTTCCTCTCTTGCAGAGTTGCAGCGTTCAACAGGACTTGATCAGATAAGACACCTGGAAAGACAGAGAACGATTAGCCTGCAGGTGACACCCCCTAAAACCATATCCCTCGAAGAAGCGATGGATACAATTAATGACAAACTCGTCCCTCTTCTTAAGACTCAGGGAATGCTACAGGGTGCGAATATCAAATTAAGTGGTGAGGCCGACAAACTGACACAGACAAGAGCGGCAATTCAGTGGAATTTCGTCCTTGCTGCAGTAATTATCTATCTTTTGATGTCCGGGTTGTTCAGTAATTTCATCTACCCTTTTGTGGTATTATTTACCCTTCCGCTGGCAGCAGCAGGAGGATTTATTGGCCTCAAACTCGTGAACCTGTTTGTCCAGCCTCAGCCCCTTGACGTATTGACTATGCTCGGTTTTGTTATACTTATCGGTGTCGTTGTAAATAACGCAATCCTGATTGTTTACCAGGCACTCAACAACATCAGGAATTATGGAATGGATTACCGTGATGCCATACTTGAATCGACAAAGACAAGGCTAAGACCTATTTATATGAGCACCTTTACCAGTATCTTTGGTATGCTTCCGCTTGTTGTTGCACCGGGACCCGGTTCGGAAATTTACAGAGGACTCGGGAGCGTTATCCTTGGAGGTCTGGCCACATCCTCTATATTCGTGATCTTTATTATACCCTCACTCCTTATGTTCGTCATAAAAATGGAAAAGGTAAAACCTAAAATTTAGATAAACTGTAAAAAAGATCCCCGCCTGCCATGCTTGTCCGCAGTACGTCAGGCGGGCTGGGGGCAACCCCAACCTTTCGGGCGGCACTCCACCCCCTTGGTTGGGAGAAATGTCGGTTGGGATGGGGTCAGCACAATAGGCGATCAGGACAGAAATCTGCCTGCAAAAGTTTGAACATCTGTGCCCAGTGCACCTAATTTCTACTAGTTGAATGTGCTGAGCATCAATTCTCCAGGTGAATCATTGTTTTTTTGGTAGTTCGTTTTGTTGGTGCAGGAATAAACTTGAAAAGTAGTTTTTCGACGGTCTCGTTCGCCTAAAAGCATAGATGATGCCTTGACATCATTCCAAATGATGATATGATGACACAATGAGAACGACACTTTCAATAGATGATGATGTAATAGAGCGTGCACGAGCTGTTGCGGCTAAACTGCGTACACCATTTAAAGCGGTGGTCAACGAAGCTCTTCGGGCTGGCCTTGACCACGTAGAGCAACCTGCGAAGCGCCGGCCTTACAAAACGGAGCCTCATGCAATGGGCCTTCGATCCGGCCGCAACATAGATAAT
Organism: uncultured Desulfobacteraceae bacterium; assembly: GCA_964513115.1. Lineage (GTDB taxonomy): Bacteria > Desulfobacterota > DSM-4660 > Desulfatiglandales > Desulfatiglandaceae > JAFDHL01. Next base: position 9,892 of record CAZENC010000037.1, read on the forward strand.
ATACAGGAATTACTGGCCCAAATTGAAGGCGAGGATTCCCGTTGATACTCGTCGATGCCAATATCCTCCTGTATGCGGAAGACTCGCTTCATCCACGTAACCAACAAGCGCGTGCATGGTGGGATGGTCAGCTCTCCCAGACTAAACCTGTTTGTTTATGCTGGACAGTTCTCTCTGCCTTTATTCGGATAGGGACCAATCCTCGGGTCTTCGATCACCCGCTCTCCCTTGAACAAGCCCTTACCCGTGTACAGAGTTGGTTGGACCAGCCTTGTACACGAGTCGTTCGACCGACTGAACGACATTGGACTATATTTCAGCAGATGCTCACGGATGGGCAGGCTGTAGCCAACCTGGTTACAGACGCACATCTTGCAGCTCTTGCCATCGAACATGGTTGCGAATTGGCCTCTACTGATTCTGATTTCGCTCGTTTTCCCAAGCTGAAATGGAGTAACCCCCTTTCCTGGCCGATATAGGCGAACCATGCCATGCACGACGGGCAGGGCCAGTGTCTTTTAAAATCAATTTACCCAAAAAAATCACCTGGCTCTTGAAAAATTGGAGGTAAATCATGGTATTACAAAATGATCGATATACATACAGAGTAACTTGGTCCGAGGATGATAATGAGTATGTGGGTTTGTGTGCTGAGTTCCCAAGCCTGAGCTGGTTATCGTCTACACCGGAGACGGCTTTAAAAGGAATCCGAAAATTAGTAGCTGAAACTGTAGCGGATATGGAATCCAACGATGAGATTGTACCAGAGGCTATTGCTTGTCGGCAGTATAGCGGTAAATTTATGGTTAGAGTTCCACCGGATGTTCATCGCAATCTTGCTATACGGGCAGCTGAATCAGGAATCAGTCTTAATCGAGTTGTCAGTTCGAAATTAAGTCAATAGACCAAAATCCACACACGACCTCCGGGTTAACGAGGACTGGCTTTTTCGCCAGTTGCTTAAAATTCATACTGTTGCTTGGCAGAAATGTCGGGGATCCAGCTCAATTCTCCATTTGGCATCAAAACTAACTCCGGAGAATCTACCATGGGGAAAAAACAAGAAATACTCTTATTCATTGATGGAATCATCAATGTAGGATTAGGTATCCTTCTTTTGCTTTTTCCATTCGGAATATCTGAATTATTAGGAGTCCCTGAATCAAATACGAATTTTTATCCCACTATTCTTGGTGGAGTAATTTTTGGTATCGGGATCGCCCTGTTTGTCGAAAGATATGGGTTTAAATTTAAAATAAGAGGTTTAGGTCTAGGTGGAGCAATCGCGATCAATATTTGTGGGGCCATGGTTTTACTTATCTGGCTTCTAATAAATCCTTTTAGCCTACCTTTAAAGGGTTATATAGTATTGTGGACCATCGCGGTAGTTGTTTTAATAGTTGGTATTGTTGAGCTCGCCGTCAAATCTTGGCGTTATGAGTAAGCATGGATTCCAGCAACTGCGTCCAATGGACAGCGGAGGCTCGCGGTGTCTATTTTCAAGCATATGCCTCTCCGCTTCTGCCGGCCCTGACGCAGGCGTTAGGCGAACCTGTGCTGTCAAAGGGAAGACCAAGAACAAGATGAGATAGGTGGGAGCAGGGATACTTCAGATGCAAGGTGGAGCGCGGTGCGTATAGCACACAGCGGCCGTGGGATAAGGAGGAAAGCATGGCATACGATAAAGGTTTGGTGCAGCGCGTTCGAGAGGAAATGAGCGAGTTGCAAGGCTATGTGGAGAAAAAGATATTTGGTGGCGTTGGATTCATGCTGCATGGCAACATGGCGTGTGGCGTGAATGGGGCAGATCTCATCGTGAGGGTGGGGCCAAAACGATACGAGAGTGCACTGGCTGAGCCGAATACTAGGCTGTTTGACATGACCGGGAGACCGATGAAGGGTTTGGGTGGTCGTCAATGCGGAAGGGTATGAAGAGGATGAGGACTTGAAGGCATGGCTGCAGCAAGGTGTGGAGTATGCGCTTTCGTTGCCAGTGAAGCAGGCGAAGTAATGGTGATGCCATTCATTCAGGAACAGATGTCATTGCATCAGGCGCCGCGTTTGTCGGGCTTTGGTTGGCAGGACGAAAGCACCCGTCTTTTCCCTACGGCCTTTATAAGGCCGAGACAGTAGCCACTCTCGTTACTTCCATTGCCATCATTATTGCTGGATACGAAATAGCCCGCAGGGCCTTCCTGGGACCGGAGATTCTACCTCAGGTTTCCCTCGCTTTGCCTGTGGCGTTAATATCTCTCTTCGTAACAATCGCCTTCGGATTTTATCAGCTCCGTCAGGGACGACGCCTTCACTCCCCGGCCTTGATCGCTGATGCGCGGGACTACCTGGCGGACGGTCTTTCTACGACATTGGTCGCCATCAGCCTTATAGGCGCCCATTTCGGCCTCCACCTGGATAGATGGGCAGCGGGCGCTGTTGCTATTTTTGTTTTTTGGGCGGGCGGACAACTCCTTTGGCGGGCGCTGCTTGATCTAATGGATGAGGCCATTGATAGAAAAACAGAACGCGAAATTATCAATCTCGTTGAATCCCATCCAAGGGTGGAAAAAGTTGAAAGGTGCCTGAGCCGCACAGCCGGAGGGCGTTTTATAGTGGACCTTGATGTAGTTTTAAGGACTCATTCCCACGAGCGGGCGGATCGCATCTCTTCCTCCATTGAGCGCGATATCAGACAGCATTTCCCTCGGGTCGTTATGGCAAGGATCAAGGCCCAAAGTCATCGATCCGAACAAATCCGTCGTATCACGCCGGTCAAGAGACCGGAAGGACCAATAGAGGAACATCTGGCCATGGCTCCTTGGTTCCATGTTGAAGTCATTGACCGGACTAGTAAGGCGCTAATTCACCAGGAGTATGTGAGGAATCCGAACGCTCAGGCAGAGCGTAAGAAAGGATTCCTGGTGGGACGATGGTTACTTGATTTAAAACCGGATCAGGTCGTCTTGGAGCGGGAAAAGGAAGGTACGGCAGTAGCCCTATTAAGAGAGGCAGAGGTGGAGATAATACTCGCTCAGAACGCCGGAAGCAGGGTGGAACAGGAAAAAGCATGATGGATCCTTTTGTCCTCGTGGTCATCATCTCGGTGCTGGGCCCTGTAATCGGATCAGCTATCGGAGTTGTCAAGAGACCATCCTTTGGGTATATATGCAATATGCTTTGCTTTGCAGCAGGGGTTATGCTTGCCATCTCCTTTCTGGAGTTGATCCCCGAAAGCATTAAACTCTCGTCTGCAGGCATATGCGTGATGGGTCTTATATTCGGGTCTCTGGTCATGTATGGTCTGGATCGGATTATTCCCCACATACATCCGGAATTGTGTGTGCAGGAACACGGCTGCAATCTCCAGCGCACCTCGGTTTATCTAATCCTGGGCATATTTCTCCACAACTTTCCAGAGGGAATGGCCATCGCCATAGGTGGTGTCACGGAGCCCAAGGTGTCTCTTGTGATTGCCCTGGCCATCGCGATCCACAATATCCCCGAAGGCATTTGTACATCTGCACCCTACTACCACACGACAGGTGCGCGGCTGAAATCCTTCTTTGTCTCTTCTTCAACGGCTGTGCCTATCCTCATCGGGTTCTTGTCTGCGCGTTACTTGTTCCAGAATATCCCGACCCAGGTTGTCGGGTTTATTATCGCGGCAACAGCCGGTCTCATGATTTACATTACCGCGGACGAACTCATCCCTACCTCCTGTGCCGGCACCAACCATCAGACTATTTTTTATCTAATGAGCGGTATTGTCTTTGTGGTGTTTCTAGGGCTTATTTAGTGAGAACTGAGTTGGTAAGGGCCAAATAATGTGGATCAAAAAATACATTCGTTTATAAAAAGTATCAAGTCTTGCCGGCAGTGTTAACGGTAATGATCTGCTGAGTAGATTTGGCGGCAGTATGATCAAAAAGCTTAAAGCCGAGGTTCCTTGACTTTTCTTATATGATTTGTTAATTAAATTGAGTATTATCGGTTTAGTTTAACCTTAAAAAAGAAAATTTTTATGCTTATTAACTTGGATAAACTAATTGGGGAACTTAGACAGAAACCCTGGGCAAAAGGTATTTCGGATAATAAAGAATTCCTAGTCACTCTTATGGAGTGGATTGAACAGGATGTAATACCCGGATTCCTGAACCAGGTAATCAGGCAGGTAGATGAGATAGTTGACATCAATCCTGACCTGTCCGAACCTGAGATCCTGGGCAGGGCGGCCCGACACATGGTGGAATTTTTGGGGGCCCACCATGCATCTGTGAGGCTCTATGATCCCCAGACTGGAAAGATGCTTTCCTTTGGATCGTATCCTTCAGAAGAAGACAAAAGGGAGACGTTTATACCTCTTCAGGGAAGTATTGCCGGAGAAGTTATGATAACACGTCGCCCTTATTTGGTACCCAATATTCTCGAAGAGGAGCGCTACCACAATAAGGAAGTCATTTACAGAAAGGGTGTCCGGTCTTTGATTGCTATTCCGCTTGAAATACCCCGTTTCTTCCCTCACGAGCGTGACATGTTCGGTGTAATCCAGATTTATTACTCGGAAGAGGGACGGGATTTCGAGCAGCTGGAGGTTCAAACGGCCAAACTTATGGCCAAAAGATTGAGTTTTGTGATTGCCAGGAAAAAAATTCTTTCTATGCATAGAAGTGATGAAAGAAGGGAGGCTATTGGTAGGCATATCTTCCGTATATTGTGGTCCCGTGGCGGTATCAAGATGAGGGAGGTCTTCAACAGTGTGATTCCCGAACTTGCCGATATGGTCAATATACAGAGCTGCGCCCTTTTCTCCGTTACAGATGATCTAAGCCACGTCATTCTTGAGGCCGGTTACCCGGAGGTCGAAGGATACCACAGCATCGGAAAAAGCTTTCCTGTTAGCAGCGAGTTGGCCTTTACCCTGCTCATGAATCCGGAGGAGTACTCGGGGGATTCGGTTTACGAGGTGGTTACTCCCTCTTATATCCTTGTGGTGGACCCGCAAAAAAGTGATTTGATATCAGATAATCTAAAGAAATTCGCCAGGTTATATAAGATAAATTCAATACTCTACATTCCCCTCAGGGTTGACGGGGATCTGAACCATTTCGTGACCTTTGATGCCTTGGATGAAAGACAGCGTTATGGAGATGATGAAATAGATCTCTTCCTGTTTCTGGGCAGGGAATTCATTAGGGCGCAAAAAATGGAACGTCTGGATGATGCTCTTCACGATTTCAAAAATCCGGCCATTGCAACCGCCGGTTTTGCCAGGAGATTGAAAGACCTCCTTGATCAAAAAGAAACAGAAAAGACCAGAAAGCAGTCCCGGAAGTATGCAAGCATACTTTTAGAGGAGACAAGCCGGCTACAGGAACTGGCCCTGAGCATATACCAGGTGGGCAAGGAGGAGGTTGTTAACCTGACCGAAGTCCTCAGAAGACGTTTCGTTATAAACAAGCAAGTGATCAGGGAACAGCTCAGAGAGAACATCCACCTGAAAGAAGGCCCCTTTGATTCCGAGTTAAATGTCCGGTGTTATGTCCTTCATTTGGAGCGTATATTTGACAATTTGTTAAATAATGCGACAAAGGCAATTCCGCATACAGGGGGAATATTGGAGATTCGAACTTATGAGGATGGAGAATGGGCCTGTGCGGAGATTACAAATACGGGCCGTATGTCCGATGAGGACCGCTTGAGGTTTATGGTGGGCGAGGGTCGGGGGCGCGGTTTTTATATTACACAGCGGATTATTCGTATCCTCAAGGGAAAAATAGAGATAAGTGGAGGAGAAGAAACCACAACATTCGTAGTGCGCCTACCCAGGCTTTCTTAGCCTCCTCCGATATGGGGTAAGAAGGCGATTTTGTCGTTAGGCTTCAGCATGTGGTTTATTGTAGACACGTTATCGTTTACGGTGACCAGGAAGTCATCTTCATTTATTGGCAAATCCGGATAGCAAGCCTTTACATGTTCCAGCAGATCTCTAACCCGGTAATGTTTCAAAATCGTCATCTGGATTTCATTGGTCCCGGTCAGAGAACGCTGAACTCCGTGAAATTGAATTGATACTACCATAGAATTTGGATGTGTCTAATTTGATAGGCGCCTTTTCTTTTCTAATAGACCGAATTCTCTGAGCAGATCCACGGCCTGTTCATCTAAAAGATCAAATTTTTCAAGT
>CAZENC010000038.1:0-15418 GCA_964513115.1 uncultured Desulfobacteraceae bacterium
CAGCGCCAAGGGCAATATCCAGGGCCTGGTTCAAAGCCTGTCCGAACGACATCTCAGTCATGTTCGACCTCCTTTTCGCATGTTAAAATCATAAAGCCGGGGGATATGCCTGTTCTATAAATCCGCCCAAACATCCTCCAGGGCTTCCTCGGGAGATGGGTAGGGGCTCTCGTCGGCGTACGCGAGGGCGTCCCGGACCAGGGTTTCCGCCTTTCGTTCCATTTCTTCAAGCTCCCCGGGTTTTGCCGTGCCGTGCTTGATGAGTCTTTCCCGGTACCGTTTTATCGGACACAATTCGGCCCATTTGCGCAACTCTTCCCTGTCTACATAGTGCTGGTGATCGTATTCTCCGTGCCCTCTCATTCGGTAGGTCCTGGCCTCGATAAGGGCCGGTCCTTCTCCGTTTCTGCACCGGGCGGCCAGGGTATGGGCATAATGATAGACATCTTCCACATCATTTCCGTCCACAAACTCCCCGGGCATGCCGTAGGCCTTACCCCTCTCTGCGATATCGCCGATAGAACAATGCTGTTGCAGGCTTTGAGCCCCCGCCCAGCAGTTGTTTTCACATACGAACAAGACAGGGAGCTTCCACAGGGCGGCCAGATTCATGGCCTCATGAACGCTCCCTTCGGCGGCGGCGCCGTCTCCGTAAAATACAACCGTAATGCCGGGATCATTCCGGTATTGCTGGGCAAAGGCCGCACCCACGGCCATAGGCGGGCCCGCTCCCACAACCGTGCTGGTCATAAAGGCGTTGACCTCCGGGACGGCCATGTGCAACGTGCCTGACTTTCCTTTGGCTGTGCCGGTTTTCTTTCCCATGATTTCGGCCATGAGTTGCCCCGGATCTGCTCCTCTGGCCAGCAGATGGCCGTGACTGCGATGATTGCTGACAATCACGTCATCCATTGTCAGGGCATGGACGACCCCCACGGCAACAGCCTCCTGTCCGTTAGCCAGGATCTGCATTCCGGGCGCCCTGCCCTGGATTCGTGAGAGCTCCACAAGCTTTTCCTCAAACTTTCGAATGAGAACCATGCTCTCATACATCAGTTTCTTTTCGGCTGGATCGATTGCACTCTGTATATCCATCGGCATATCCCTTTCTCTAAAATTGTAATACCAACTCAAATCCTCGGTGTGCTTCGGAAGATGCAGTCGTTTATAAAATCATAGAAGGGGTATTCTAAGGAACTCCCCAACAACTTAATAGTATAGCATTTTCCATGACGTATGATAAGGGTGTTCTTTACTTTCTATATTCGACAAATCCGTCGAGCAGGTGTTTTCGTATTCGACAATTTTTGTCTAAAACACATTTCTTATCCCAATATATAAGGAGTTAGGCTATAAAATGTTTAGCAAAGTCAATTTCTTATAACTTTAACAGTCGTTGGCACGGGATTTGCTATCTATTTAGCGGCAAAAGGTATAACAATCAAGTATTTAAAGATTAGAGAGGAGGAAAACATGATCAACAAAACGTTCATAAAGGGATCCATAATCATTGCGGTATGCACTATGGTTATCGGTAGTTCGGTTCAAGGTTTCTGCCAACCAAATCATCCTCGGGACAGGAGGCCTGTCGTCCGCAATCCAGCTCCCTATCATGGTAGGGTCGTGGTTCGACATCCAGTTCCCCGTTACGGCAGGGTTGTCGGCAATCTTCCGGCCAAACACAGGAAGGTTGTCGTGGGAAGACATAATTATTTCTTTCATCAAGGGGTCTTTTATCGACAAGGACCGGGAGGATACGTTGTGGTAAGGGCCCCCATTGGGGCCATTGTGGCGACGATTCCTATGGGTTTTTTAACATTTGCCGTTGCTGATAGGACATACTTTTATTATGGGGGCATGTACTATCGTCAGGTCCCTTCGGGGTATATGGTTGTCGAATCACCTCCCGAGACGGTTGTTGTTCAAGAGTCTTCAGATGAGACCGATGTCACGCCGATGGTGGGGGATCAGGTTTCGGTGACAGCTGAATCGTTGAACGTTCGTTCCGGGCCGAACAAGAACCACTCGGTAATCGCTCAGATTCCCAAGGGCACCGTCATGGTGGTACACGGACATGCGCCCGGGTGGCTTTACGTGGAACTGCGTAACGGAACATTCGGCTGGATCATGGCGGGTTACGCGGCTCCCCTTCCGCAACCTGCCAATGGATAGGTTTTTTGTTTAAATCCTAATTAATGCACTGATTCCACTGGTGAGAAAGGAAAAGGTTTTACCGTTTCAGGTGTTTTGACAAAGAAGGCAATTTCAAAATCCGAATATCGAAATACGGAACAAATCCGAAATTCAAATGTCCAAATGTTCAAAACTTAAGAGAAGTTTATCGAGAATAAAGCCTACTTAAAGAGTGTTTTGGTCATTTGAGCTTTTGTCATTTGGTATTGTTTCGAATTTAGTGTTTCGATATTCGAATTTTCATCATTCAACCGGTTCTGAGGTTGTGTCGTAATGAGAAAAACCTGTCATTCCGGACGAGCGATGTTGTGTATTGCGAGATCCGGAATCCAGAAAAACAGAACAATCTCAAATGCAGAAATTGATACAATGAATGCAAACCGCACAAGAGTTATCCTGCTTCTAATCTTAATGCTTTTTGGAGTGGTATGCTGCAGTCCCTTTAAGCCTGAAATTCGTAAATCGCCCGAAGGCGAATTACCCCCTACATTTTCGCTTTACACGTCTGAGCGAGAACGCCCGAATAATTGGTGGGAGGAATTTGCGGACAGTGAATTAAACGCATTGGTTCAGGAGGCACTATCCGGCAGCTTTACCCTCAAGGGGGCATGGGCGCGCCTGAACCAGGCAAAGTCCCTGGCCGTACAGGCGGGTTCAGGCCTTTATCCGGAATTGAGCGTGACCGCCGGTGGCTCCTATTCCCGGCAGAGGACAGAAGACGATGCTGGGAAAGTAATGCGAAAGGCCATAAAAGAATTTTCATTGGGTCTTGCCGGCAGTTATGAATTGGACCTCTGGGGTAAGATCCGTTCAGAGAGAGAGGCGGCACTCCTTGAAGCCACAGCGACACTCGAGGATTTTAATACGGCCGCCATGACCCTGGCGGCCGAAGTGACGGAGCGGTGGATAAATATCATTTCACAGAGGATGCAGAAACGGCTCCTGAAAAAACAACTTAAGACCAACCAGACCTATCTGGAATTGATCGAGTTGAGGTTTCAAAAGGCCATGGTCTCGGCCCTTGATGTATACCAGCAAAGACAGTTGGTGGCCGGAATCAAGGCCCAGATCCCCCTGGTGGAGGCGCAGGAGCAGTTGCTTTTACACGAACTGGCATTGCTTTTGGGTAAACCGCCGCGGACGCCTATTAAAATCAGCCGAGAGACCATGCCTGTCCCTGAGGCGGTCCCGGCCACAGGTCTCCCTGCGGATCTCTTGTCAAACAGGCCGGATGTACGTGCAGCCGGCCTCAGGCTTAGGGTCGCGGATTGGCAGGTAGCGGCAGCTCGCGCTAATCGTCTTCCTACCATCAGCCTGTCGGCAACCGCCGGCTTTAGTGCAGCAGATCTGGCCTTGTTATTTCAAAACTGGATATTTAGTCTTGCCGGCAACCTCGTAACAGCCCTAGTAGATGGGAATCGCCGGGCCGCAGAAGTGGACCGAACGCGTGCGGTGGTGGATGAAAATCTGCTTCTTTATAAGGCAACGGTCTTGACGGCCATAAAAGATGTTGAGAATGCCCTTGTAAGTGAAACAAAGCAGCAAGAGCACATAGATGCCTTGCTAATTGAAATAGACGCGGCCCGAAGGGCCCTTGTTGAGGCCCGCGAGCGGTACCTTAAGGGTATTGAAGACTACCTTCCGGTACTGACCCAGACCCAGACTGTACAGAAGCTGGAGCGGGACCTGGTCCAAAAACAGGCCGTATTACTCGTAGACCGCGTAAGCCTATACAGGGCCCTGGGGGGCTCATGGACTATGGCGCTTCAGCCCAATACCGATTTGCCCGTTAAGCAAGGAACATAAGGAGAGATTAGCAATGAAGGACGAAATTCAAACAGAGCCGTGGGACGACAATGGAACAAAACTTTCCGAAACGCCCCCGCCGCGCAGCGGCTGGCTTGGAAGGATGGTCAAAATATTCCTTTGTCTTCTGGTTTTAAGTGCAGGCATTGCCGGTGCATCTTACATTAATAAAACCACCCCAAAGCCCAGGAAGAGACCGCCTCAAAAAACGGCGCCCCTCGTACGGACACAGGTGGTTCATCCCTCCACTGAGCAGATCACAGTCTATGCCATGGGGACCGTGATTCCTGCACGTCGGATTGTGCTTAAGGCACGGGTATCCGGTGAGATTATTTCAATACATCCCGAATTCACTGAGGGCGGTTTTCTAAAAAAGGGCGACAAGGTACTTCAGATTGACCCCGAAGATTACCGCCTGGCCATTGCACAAAAAAAGAGTCAGGTCGCAGATGCCGAGTATGCGCTAAAACTGGAATTGGGCCGCCAGGATGTGGCCAAGCGTGAGTGGGAGCTTTTAAACAGCGAAAGGCCGAATAAGGAAACGGACGCGGAGCTGGCATTAAGAAAACCCCACCTTGATAAGGCCGAGGCGGATGTTGTAGCAGCGGAGGCCGAATTGAGTCAGGCGCAGTTGACTCTTTCCCGTACAACGGTTCGTGCGCCGTTCAACGCCGTTATTCGTGACAAAAACGTAGATTTGGGATCGCAGGTCTCGGCCCAGGAACAGCTTGCCGAGCTTGTGGGGACGGATGAATACTGGATTCAGGCTTCGGTGTCTTTAGAACGTCTTAAATGGATTGCAGTTCCTGTGAAGGATGGTGCATACGGCTCGCGGGTGAGGGTACTCTACGGCAATGGTTCCCAATCCGCTTATGAGTTGGCAGGCAGAGTGGTCAGATTGCTCTCAGATCTGGAAACGAACGGGCGAATGGCGCGGCTCCTGGTGGCGGTCAAGGACCCCCTCGGTCTGAAAAAGAAGAAAAATCATCAACCGCCGATGTTGATCGGTGATTTCGTGCATGTGGAAATCCAAGGCGTTCAACTCAAAAATGTCTACCGCATTCCTCGCATTGCCTTGAGAGACAACTCAAAAATCTGGATCGTGCAGGACGACGGGGTGCTTCGAATTCGGCAGGCGAATATCCTGTGGCGTGCTCCCAGCACGGTCCTGTTGAAAGAAGGACTTTCGTCTAAAGAGAGGTTGATCATATCGGACATTCAATCGCCCGTGGACGGAATGCGGGTGCGCATTGACCAAACGATCAGTCACGTTCCGCCAGGGGAAGACCTGAAAAAACAGGAGCGGACCTAAAGATGGGACCAAGTACAAGCAAAATGAATGAACGGGGCCCCATTGCCTGGATGGCGGGACACTCTGTTGCGGCCAATCTGCTGATGCTTGTCCTGCTGGTGGGTGGTTTTATCTTCGCCGCGCAAATCAAAAAGGAAGTTTTTCCCGACTTTGAACTGGACCTGGTGACGGTAACGGTTTCATACCCGGGTGCCAGTCCCGCGGAGGTGGAGCAGGGCATTCTCCTGGCCGTTGAAGAGGCCGTACAGGGACTTGACGGCGTGAAGGAGGTGACCTCAAAGGCGAATGAGGGTAGCGGTTCCGTGATAGTTGAAATGCTCGTGGGTTCCGACCTGAATAAGCTGGCCCAGGATATTCAAAGTGAGGTGGACCGTATCACGTCATTCCCGGAGGAGTCTGAGGAACCCCGGGTGGCGGTAGCGACCCATCGGCGTCAGGTGATTTCCCTGGTGTTATACGGGGATCTGGATGAACGCATCCTGCATGATAAAGCAGAAGAGGTGCGCGATCGACTCTTACAGGACCCGGATATTACCCAGGTGGAATTAGGGGCGGTACGTGATCTTGAGATCAGCATAGAGGTGCCCCAGGCAAATCTTAGGGCCTATAATCTGACGCTTAAGGAAATAGCCAGTCGGGTGCGGGAGGCTGCCATTGAGATGCCGGGCGGGGGCATTAAGGCCCCCGGGGGTGAGGTCCTGCTGCGGATCAAGGAGAGGCGGGATTACGGCAAAGACTTTGCTCAAATACCCGTTATTAAAACCGATGATGGGACCCAGGTGACTCTTGAAGATATGGCTGCCATCATCGATGGTTTTAAGGATACGGATCATTATGCCAACTATAACGGCAAACGCGCCGTGATAATCGATGTATACCGGGTCGGTGATCAGACACCGGTTCAGGTGGCGGACACGGTTAAGGACTACGTGCAGGTCTTGCGTTCGGAACTCCCTTCCGGTCTCCATATGGCTGTGTTGAATGATCGCTCGGATAGGTACAGTCAGCGATTGGACCTGTTGCTTAGAAACGGCTATCTCGGACTGATTCTGGTGTTCGCGCTGCTGGGACTCTTTTTGGAGGCAAGACTGGCATTTTGGGTTACCATGGGGATTCCTATTTCTTTTCTTGGATCATTTTTGTTCCTTCCTGCTATGGGCATGAGCCTGAACATGATGTCCATGTTTGCCTTTATCGTTGCCCTGGGGATTGTTGTGGATGACGCCATAGTTGTGGGTGAAAATGTCTACAAGTATCGCAATCGGGGGTATCCTTTTCTAAAAGCGGCCGTTGCGGGAACTCGGGAAGTAGCTATGCCGGTAACATTCAGCATCCTTACGAATATAGCCACCTTTGTACCCCTCTATTTTGTACCGGGGATTCCGGGCAAGATCTTTCGGGCAATTCCCGTAGTTGTGATCACGGTTATTGTGATCTCCCTGTTTGAGAGCCTCTTTGTTTTGCCGGCCCATCTCGGCCATCAGCGGAGAAAAGTGGAAAGGGGTCCTATGGCCTTGATATATAACGGCCAGCAAAGGTTCAGCCAATGGTTCTCGCGCATGATCAAGACTGTATACGGACCGGCCCTTGACCTGGCGCTTCGCTATCGCTACCTTACTTTTTCCATTGGTTTGGCAGTTATGGTGATGGCACTGGCCTATATAAAAAGCGGGCGGATGGGTATGACACTCTTTGAGCGTATTGAATCGGATTTTGCCCAGGCCACTGCCGTTTTGCCATATGGTTCTGCTGTTGAAAAAACCGAGGCTGCACAGGCCCTACTAGTAACAGCGGCCCAGAAGATCGCCGAAGAAAATGGGGGCGAAAACCTGGTTGAGGGAATATTTGCCGAGGTCGGAGCTACCTCAAACGGCACATCCGGCGGCCATATCACCCGGGTGCGGGCTTTTCTGACACCGCCTGAAGAACGTCCCATGCAGACCGAAGATTTCGTCAGATCCTGGCGCCAAAAGGTCGGGGATCTCGCCGGTCTGGAATCCCTTATCTTTAAATCCGATGCCGGTGGCCCTGGTTCCCATGCCGCACTGACCGTTGAATTGAGTCACAGGGATCTCGCTGTACTGGAAGCCGCTTCCGCCGAACTAGCCAAGGCCCTTTCCTATTTTCCCAATGTAAAGGACTTTGACGACGGGTTTCAACCGGGAAAGCAGCAGGTGGACTATACCATTCGCCCCGAAGGCATGGCCCTTGGATTGAGCGCCAAGGAAGTGGCCAATCAAGTGCGATATGCCTTTTACGGGGCTGAAGTCCTTCGACAACAACGGGGCAGAAACGAAGTGACCGTAATGGTTCGGATGCCTGAAAATGAACGGATATCCGAGTATAATCTTGAGGAACTTATTCTTAGAACACCCTCCGGAAAGGAGGTGCCCCTTAGAGGGGTTGTAAATATCAAGCGGGGTCGGGCCTATACCAGTATCGACCGCAGGGCCGGCCGCCGGGTGGTTACGGTGACCGCAGATGTGATTCCCCCCAGTAAGGCGGGGCAGATCCTCGCATCCTTGAAGGCCGACACGCTGCCGGGCCTGGTAAATAAATATCCCGGCCTCAGGTATGGGTTTGAGGGCCGCCAGGCAGAAATGAGAGACAGCATGCAGAGCCTTGTCATGGGCCTTGTCTTGGCGATGCTGGTAGTTTACGCACTGCTTGCCATACCCTTCAGGAGTTATGTTCAACCGGTGATTATCATGTCAAGCATTCCTTTCGGCATTATTGGTGCGGTATTGGGTCACATAATCATGGGGTACAGCCTCAGCGTGATGAGCCTGTTCGGGATGGTGGCACTTACCGGGGTTGTGGTGAACGACTCGCTGGTCCTGATCAATTTTGCCAACCGCGAACGAAATCGAGGGCTGTCATTGCATGCCGCCTTGATCTCGGCAGGGATTCTTCGCTTTCGGCCCATCATGCTGACCTCGCTTACTACCTTCGGAGCATTAATCCCAATGATTTTTGAAACATCGCGACAGGCGCGATTCATGATCCCCATGGCGATCTCCCTCGGGTTCGGCGTCCTGTTCGCAACCTTTATTACCCTGCTTCTGGTACCTTCTCTTTGCTTGATCGTTGAGGATATGCGTTTTGGATCTGGAGAAATGGAAAAGAACCGTCACGCACGTTCCGGAAGTACTCGCCCGGCCCTATCTTCCCGTTGAGTTGACAAGAACATTTTCTTAGGTCAGCGGCGTAACAATTTCAACCTCTGCATTCTCTCTCAGGTTCTTAAGCCATTTTTCAAAGGCAAGCCTTTGTTTTGCCTGCATTAAGGAAAAACGGTACTTTTCTTTTTCGTCTTCGTATTTTACTTGATCGATTCCTTTTCTCGCCTCCCATCTGATCACAAAAGCCCCTTTATCGTTTTCAAAAACTTTATCAGCGTATCTCTTCTGATCATTGAGGCTGAAGGCTGTCTCTATAAGATGCGGTTCATAGCCGATTTCCGGAATTGGTTCCCTGCGTGAAAAAAATGCGGTCTCTTTGGGCCCCAAATTTCTGTCCTTGGCAAGTTCATCCCAGCTTTTTCCCGCCTGCAATTCGACAAGATAGGCTTCGGCAGCAGTATTTGCTCCTTTGGCCGCAAGATCGGCAATAGCATCCTCTTTTACTTTAGGGGCAACTTCAGCCATTTCAGGCAGGTAAGATGCCTTCTTATCGATCTCTTGGAAAATATAAAATTTTCCCTCTAATTCAATTACCTCGCTAATATTTTTTTTATCTAAAGAAAAAAGAGACTGGCGAAGTTTTTCGTCGCCTCCAATGTCCGGTATTGACTGGTCCTGGGAGAAAAACCCGGTGTATTTTGCTTTATACCCATGTTCAGATGCATACTGGGAAAGGTCTGCGTCGTAAGGCATTTGATCGATAAGGGTAAGACCCTTTTCGTGGGCCAGCTCCGCACCGTTACTTTTTATAAGGTCCTCTACTATTTGATCTTTTACCTCATCCAGTGTTTGAGTTTCGGCTTTTTTGATGTCATCCACCTTAATGATATGAAACCCGTAGCTGGTCCTTACCAGATCGCTTATTTCTCCCTTTTTCAATTTAAAGGCGGTATCTTCAAATGCCTTTAGCATCTTACCCCTGGAGAAATATCCCAGGTCACCTCCCTTTGATTTTGTGGGGCCTTCCGAATATTCTTCAGCAAGGGCTGCGAAATCCTTGCCCTGACGCGCCTCTTCCAGCACCTTTTCGGCCTTTTCTCTGACCCCTTTTTCCTCTTCCTTGGTGGCAGATGGGTTTAATTTAAAGAGAATATGTCTCGCTTTCACCTGGTCGGGCTGAGAGAATTTGTCTATGTGGTATTCGTAATAATCGTTGATCTCCAGATCCGTGATTTTCACCTGCGCCCTAAAGGCTTCCGGGTCAATTACAACATAAGCAATTTTAATCTTTTCCGGCACTCGATAGTTTTCTCTATGATCCTTAAAAAAAGCTTCTATGGCAGCCTGATCTTCCTTAACGGATTTTTTGAAATCATCTGGTTTGAATTGCACAAAAAGTATTTTTATCTTCTCATTTGCAAAAGTGTACTGTTCCAGTACTTCCTGGTCCGTTGCCTCCATAAAGGCGAACAGAAATTGCTTCAGCTTTTCTTCAAGCAAATCCTGGGATATGCTCGCCTCAAAATCCTCAGGTTTCATACGGTTGTAGTTCAAAAGCGACCGATAACGGCCTATAACAAATTGGCCGTTTACCTGGAATGCGGGGTAGTTCATAATTGCCTGCTGGACCTCTTCCTCTGTCACATCCAGACCCAACCTCCTGGCCTCCTGGCTTATCAATTTTTGACTGATAAGACCCTCCAGTGCCCTGTTTTTGAGATCGAACATCTTAATAAGGTTATCATTCCACATGTCTTTATACTGCTTTTGGAGCGCTTCCAGGAGGTCCCGGTAAGTTTTTTCATACTCCGGGCCGCTGATCAGGTCTCCGTTCACATAGGCAATTTTCAGTCCCCTCCTGGCGGTAAACGAATACCCGAAATAAAAAATAAATACCACGGCGATAATGCCAATTAGAAACTTGATTAGCCAGGACTTGGCATGCTTCCTCATTATACCCAGTAACATTAAGTATTTCCTCCGGAAAATATAAATATCGTGAACCGTTTCTCAGATACCGTAGATAAGGAGGCCCACTTTTTGATTCGTATTTGGTAAAATTAAAGTAATTCAGATAACATGAACTACTATAGATGTCCATGAGAATTTAGCATTGCGGATAACGGGTTTTTTTGTCTGATTTTAGAATAAAGACTAGAATCCGAGCAAGACGACTCCCCTCAGCAATAACAAGGTTGTCTATCTCAGTAACTTTTCAAATGGCCGCAAAAAAAGCTTGACACATGAAACTTAAAAGCTTATGAACGCGATATTATAAATTTTCTTATGAATTTGGTTACATAATCATGATAGATTTTTCGCACAACATTATCGTCATTATCATCTCAACAGGGATAATTCTGCCCTTGGTTCTTGTCCTTGTAGTCAATAGACTAAAATGTCGGGGCCTGATAATGACATGATTTAAACAAAATCCTTTAAAATCCGTTATCAGGTCCGCCTGGTAACGGATTTTTTTTTGGCAAAAATCATGCGGTGAGAGGAAATGTGTGGTTATTGATAAGGCTATTAAGGGGGTGAGGAGAAATGAAAAGTGATGCGGTAAAGAAGGGTGTTGACAGAGCCCCGCACAGGTCCCTTTTCAAAGCGATGGGTTACACGGACAGGGAACTGCGAAGGCCCTTGGTCGGTATTGCAAGTTCAGCCAATGAGATCGTTCCGGGACATATCCATCTGGAACGGTTGGTTGATGCGGTAAAGGCGGGAGTTTACATGTCTGGAGGTACTCCCATGGTCTTCAGTACAATTGGTGTGTGTGACGGGATTGCCATGAATCATATTGGCATGAAATATTCCCTGGGGAGCCGGGAATTGATCGCGGATTCCGTTGAAGTCATGGCAAAGGCCCACGCCTTTGATGCAATTGTACTGGTGCCCAACTGTGACAAGATCGTGCCCGGCATGCTTATGGCCGCAGCGCGGTTGGATATCCCTGCGATAGTGATCAGCGGTGGTCCGATGCTGGCGGGCAGACATCCTGACAAGGTGGACCAGAAGATCGATCTTATCACGGTTTTTGAGGCTGTGGGAGCCGTCCGTTCAGGCAGGATGACGACTGAGACACTGTCGGCCATTGAAAACGAAGCATGTCCAACATGCGGCTCATGTGCTGGCATGTTCACGGCCAATTCAATGAACTGCCTGACCGAGGCCATTGGCATGGCCCTGCCGGGCAACGGCACGATTCCAGCGGTCATGTCGGCACGTGTCCGTCTGGCCAAGGAGACCGGTATGCAGATCATGGCGCTCCTGGAAAAGGGGATCGCCTCACGGCGGATCATGACGGAAGACGCCTTTATCAACGCCCTGACAGTGGATATGGCCCTTGGGTGTTCGACCAATACTGTCCTGCATCTGTTCAGCATAGCGCGCGAAGCAGGTATCCCTTTACAGTTAGAAAAGGTCAATGAGATCAGCGAGCATACCCCGCATCTCTGTGCACTGAGTCCCGCGGGAGATCATCACCTGGAGGACCTTGATCGTGCAGGGGGTGTCAGTGCGGTATTAAAAGAACTTTCCGGTGCAGGCCTGATCCGTGATGAGTGTCTTACCGTGAGCGGGAAAAAATTGTCCGATACTATTGCGAGGGCCACTGTATGGGATTACCGGGTGATAAGACCGATGAGCAACCCGTATCACCATGAAGGCGGGCTTGCAGTCCTGTATGGGAATCTGGCGCCGGCAGGGAGCGTTGTCAAACAATCCGCTGTCTCAAGGGAAATGCTGCGCCACGAAGGCCCGGCAAGGGTCTTTGAATCGGAGGAGGAGGCAACAGAGGCGATCATGAGTGGAAAGATCAATAGAGGCGACGTCCTGATCATCCGGTATGAGGGTCCTAAGGGGGGTCCTGGTATGCGCGAAATGCTGACACCTACCTCTGCTATTGCGGGAATGGGACTGGACGGCCATGTAGCCTTGATTACAGATGGCCGGTTTTCAGGTGGAACACGTGGCGCCTGCATAGGGCATGTATCCCCTGAAGCCATGGAAGGTGGTCCCATTGCGATCATAAGCGATGGCGACAGAATCATGATCGACATCCCCAACAAGGAGGTAAAAATTTTTTTGTCCGAGCAGGAGATTCAAGAGCGACTTTCAACCTGGAATCCTCCGGATCCAAACATAACTCAGGGCTATATGTATAGATACGCGCAGAATGTTTCTTCGGCGAGCGATGGGGCGATTTTTAGACAGGAAAGGAGGTGATTGTCATGAAACTCAAAGGGACACAGATCTTGATGAAGGTATTGCACGAAGAGGAGGTGGATACAATCTTCGGGTTTCCCGGGGGGGCAGTTATAGATATCTACGACCAGCTTGTCAGAACTGATATCCGCCATATCCTGGTTCGCCACGAACAGGGAGCGGTTCATGCTGCGGACGGGTATGCCAGGGCATCCGGCCGCGTGGGGGTATGCCTGGTGACCTCCGGCCCGGGTGCCACAAACACTGTCAGCGGCATCGCATCGGCCTATATGGACTCTTCTCCTATAGTGGTACTTACGGGTCAGGTACCTACACACCTGATCGGAAACGATGCATTTCAAGAGGTAGATATCGTGGGTATCACCAGGCCGTGCACCAAACATAATTACCAGGTGACCCATATTGAGGATCTGGCCTATACCCTAAAGGAGGCCTTTTATCTCGCACGCTCAGGACGCCCGGGGCCGATCCTGGTGGATCTTCCCAAGGATGTCATGCAGGCTACAACTGACTACAAGGCTGTCAAAGATCTGCAGATCAGGACATACAATCCCACGTATGAGCCCAACATGAAACAATTGCCCAAGGTAGTGGAACTCATAAAGGAGGCACAAAGACCTGTTGTCTTTGCAGGGGGAGGCATTACACTCTCCGGGGCCTTCGAAGAGCTAGCCACGTTTGCCAGAAAGATCCAGGCCCCGGTCACCACAACTCTTATGGGACTGGGGACCTTTCCTGCCACAGATCCATTATGGCTTGGTATGATCGGGATGCATGGGACATACCGTGCCAATATGGCATCGGGTGAATGTGATCTTCTTATTTCTATTGGTGTCCGTTTCGATGATCGTGTTACAGGAAGGCCCGATACTTTTGCCTCTAAGGCCAAGATTGTTCATATCGATATTGATCCTACATCTATTCGGAAGAACATCCCTGTTACCATCCCCATCGTGGGAGACTGTAAGATCACGCTTCAGAGCCTAAACCGATTGCTGGATGAAAATGGATTGGGTGAGCTCGGGGGGAAACGCCAGAGGTGGCTTTCTCTGATAGAGGAGTGGAAGGAAACCAAGCCCTTTGCCTATGAACAGAAGGATGTGATCAAGCCCCAATTTGTGGTGGAAAAATTGTATGAACTAACCGGGGGAGCGGCCATTATTACTACGGAGGTGGGTCAAAATCAGATGTGGGCGGCACAGTACTATCATTTTGATCGCCCGAACCGTTTTATCACCTCAGGGGGGCTGGGATGCATGGGATTTGGGTTACCGGCTGCCATCGGCGCACAGATTGCACACCCTGAAAGCCTGGTGGTAGACATCGCAGGAAATGGGAGCATCCAGATGAACATCCAGGAGATGGCCACCGCAGTGCAATACAATCTCCCGGTGAAGATCGCCATCCTGAACAATCAATACCTCGGGATGGTTCGGCAGTGGCAGGAGTTCTTCTATGACCGGCGTTACGCCTGCACAGAAATGGCGCATGAACCCGATTTCGTAAAACTGGCTGAGGCCTACGGCGCAGTGGGACTTCGTGCTACAAGGCCCCAAGAGGTGGAGTCGGTGCTGGACGAAGGCCTTTCTATCTCAAGACCGGTTATCATGGATTTTATGGTAGAAAAGGAAGAGTGTGTCTATCCCATGGTGCCGGCAGGTTCATCTATCACGGAAATGCTGCTTGTGTGAGTAAGGAGCAGTACGCTGGAGCACATAACAACAGCTGGCTATAATGAGGGCCAATATGAACAAAGTTAACGAAGACGAAAAGCGGCATATCCTCTCCCTATTGGTTGACAATAAACCTGGTGTGCTTGCCCGTATTGCAGGCCTTTTCAGCGGCCGCGGGTTTAACATTGAGAGCCTCTGTGTGGCTGAAACCACAGATCCGCTCGTTTCCAGAATAACCCTGGTGACCATTGGGAGCATGTCAGTGGTGGAACAGATTGAAAAGCAGCTCAACAAACTGGTCAACGTGGTCAAAGTGACGGACTTTACAGACGCGCCCTTCGTGCAGCGGGAAATGGCCCTGATAAAAATACGGGCTAAGCCCGAGCACCGAGCTGAGATCCTGAGAACAGTGGATATTTTTAGATCCAGGGTGATCGATGTGAGTTCTAAGTACTATACTGTCGAGATTACAGGAGATGATGGTAAAGTTAGGGCGTTCCTAAACTTACTCAAGCCCATCGGAATTAAAGAGATTGCCAGGACAGGCGCAATAGCCCTGGCCCGCGAAAAGACATAAGGAGGAATGATTATGGCAAAGATTGATTTTGGCGGTGTATTGGAAGAGGTCATAACGTCAGAAGAGTTTACCCTTGAAAAGGCGCAGGAGGTCTTGAAGGATGAGACCGTGGCCGTACTCGGTTACGGTGTCCAGGGTCCCGGTCAGGCCCTCAATATGAGGGATAACGGGATCAGGGTGATTGTTGGCCAGAGACAGGGAGGACAATCCTGGCAGCGTGCTGTGGATGACGGGTTTGTTCCGGGTGAGACTCTTTTCGCTCTGGAGGAGGCTGCCGAGAGGGGAACTATAGTGCAGTACCTTTTATCAGACGCAGGTCAGGCCACAACTTGGCCCAAGATCAAATCCTGTCTCAAGAAAGGAGATGCCCTCTACTTCTCTCATGGATTTTCCATTGTGTACAAGGATCAAACTGGTATTATCCCGCCCGCTGACGTGGATGTGATTTTGGTGGCCCCAAAAGGTTCCGGACGTACAGTGCGGTCCAATTTCCTGGCCGGAAGCGGGA
>CAZENC010000039.1:0-15383 GCA_964513115.1 uncultured Desulfobacteraceae bacterium
CCAACTTTTGAATGAGGAGATCTTTAAAGTATTCTTTTTTCTCTTCGGTCAGCATGAATGTATAAAGAAACATAAAGTTAATTCTTAACACGTTTTTCAGTACATATCTTCCGCTGGCATGGCAGGAACCGAGGCCTTGTTCTTTTGCGGTTTCTCAGCGACCGCTGCTTCAGTGGTCATCAGAAGCCCGGCCACAGATGCCGCGTTTTGAAGGGCATACCGGGTAACCTTGGTGGGATCGACAATACCGGCCTGCATAAGATCTTCATATTTTCCTGTTTCCGCATTAAATCCAAAATTATCTTTTCCTTCCATCACCCGCTGGACCACCACAGATCCCTCAAAACCCGCATTGTTGGCAATCTGCCGTACCGGTTCTTCAAGGGCGCGTTTGATAAGTTTCACCCCCAGTTGTTCTTCACCTGGAAACTTAGCGTTTTCAAGCGCCTTCATTGCGCGGATGTAGGCGACCCCGCCCCCTGCAACAATGCCTTCCTCCACGGCTGCACGGGTGGCGTTTAAGGCATCTTCTACTCGGTCCTTTTTCTCCTTCATCTCGGTCTCGGTGGCAGCTCCTACGTTAATGACCGCCACGCCTCCGATCAATTTCGCCAGGCGTTCCTGGAGTTTTTCCCGGTCATAATCACTGGTTGTGTCCTCGATCTGTGTCCTGATCTGTTTCACACGGCCTTGGATAGCATCGCCGCTGCCGCCTCCATCAACGATAGTGGTGTTGTCCTTGTCCACGGTGATGCGCTTTGCTGTGCCAAGATCTTTCAGGGTCACATTTTCCAGCTTCAGGCCCAGGTCTTCGCTGATCATCTTGCCACCGGTCAGGACCGCGATATCTTGCAACATTGACTTCCGTCGGTCACCAAATCCAGGGGCCTTGACAGCCGTACATTTTAAGGTGCCACGCAGCTTATTAACCACCAGTGTGGCCAGTGCTTCGCCTTCTACATCCTCAGCTACGATCAATAGAGGTTTGCCCGTTTTTGCAATCTGTTCCAGAATGGGAAGTAAATCCTTCATACTATTGATCTTTTTCTCATGCAAAAGAATATAGGGTTCTTCCAGGTGGGTCTCCATCTTTTCAGCATCGGTGACAAAATATGGGGAGAGATAGCCCCGGTCAAACTGCATGCCTTCTACAATTTCGAGGGTTGTTTCCATGGCCTTTGCTTCCTCCACGGTGATAACCCCCTCTTTGCCTACCTTTTCCATGGCCTCGGAGATAATTTCTCCGATTGTGGCGTCATTGTTCGCTGAAATGGTTCCAACCTGAGCAATCTCTTTCCTTTCTTTAGTTGGCTTTGATGCCTTTTTCAGTTCTTCCACGACAATCTCTACGGCTTTTTCAATCCCGCGCTTGATGGCCATCGGGTTGGAACCTGCCGCTAACAGCTTTGAACCCTCGCGATAGATTGCCTGGGCCAGTATGGTCGCTGTGGTGGTGCCATCTCCTGCCACTTCGGATGTCTTGGCCGCCACCTCCTTGACCATCTGGGCGCCCATGTTTTCAAACTTGTCTTCAAGTTCGATTTCTTTAGCTACGGTTACACCATCCTTGCTGATCTTGGGTGATCCCCATGATTTTTCCAGAAGTACATTCCGACCCTTCGGCCCGAGTGTCACCTTTACCGCATTGGCCAGGGTGTCCACGCCTTTCATCATCTTTTCCCTGGCCGCTGTGCTGTATTTGATCTCTTTCGCAGACATGATTTTATACCTCCGTGATTATTCTAAAATAGCGAGAATATCATCTTCACGCATAATCAAATGTTCCACACCATCAATCTTGATTTCGTTTCCTGCATACTTGCCGAAAAGCACTCGATCACCTTTTTTCACATCCAGGGGAATCCGTTCACCCTTTTCATTCACCTTTCCATGCCCTACAGCAATGACCTTCCCTTCCTGAGGTTTTTCTTTTGCCGTATCGGGTATAAGGATTCCTCCTTTTGTCTTTTTTTCCTTTTCCACCCCCAAAACGAGAACTCGATCTCCTAAAGGTTTTATCTTCATTTCCGACCCTCCTAATGTTGTTTGATCCATTTTTATCGATTCACTATAATACTAAGGCAACACCCGTGCCAGGGCTATAACTTATTGATATCTAAGGCGTTGTTTGATTGCAGGCGGATTCTCATCGGAACTGAGGGTTCCGATAATCCCCCAGGAAACAGGGGTTTGATCCTCGCGAGCAATTTTTCTATTCTTTAACTTGTTGAGATATAGAGGAAAATCGGGAAAAGGAATTGCGGGTTCCTATATTAGCGATTTAGGAATTCATTGTTCTGCTCATTTCTGAAACATTGCTCGATAGAAAAAAATCTTTATGGGGGTATTATTTTCTGTTAGGATTTACAAAAAAAAGATAGTGCTTATCTTTCGCCATGTTATAGCAAGATATGAATTAGAATTCCTGAGGAAAAATGAGACACATTCTCGTTATTTCAAAAGAAAAAGAGGTTTTTTTTAGCATCCACTCTTGCTTTCGATCAGAGTACATGGTTCAAAATGTAGTGGATAGAGACGCCGCCTTGAACATACTTCACAATCAGCGTTACGATTTCATTTTTATTGATGTGGAGATCCTCAAAGAGGCGGTGCCAGAGAACGGATATAAGCTCGCCTTGCGATCATTCTGGCATTTGTTCCCCACTATTGAAATCATTGTCATGTCCTCCCAGGAATTGATCAGAGAAGCCGTGATGGCCGTGAAGGCCGGGGCCAGCAATTATGTTACTTATCCTATCAATCCAGCGGAAGTGAAATATGTCATTGAAAATATCCATGAATCTTTAATCATGCAGTCCGAAGTCGATTACCTCCGTGATAAGTTTTGGGAAACGGATTCGTTAGAAATCATACAGACAAAAAACCCAATAATGAAAATGGTCTTTGATAAGATACGATCCGTCGCATAAACCAGGAGCACTGTCCTGCTGACGGGTGAAACAGGGACTGGAAAAGGAGTATTGGCAAATCTTATTCACCGGCACAGCAACCGAAGGGACGCCCAGTTTATCAGTGTCCACTGCGGGGCTATCCCTGATACGTTGTTGGAAAGTGAACTGTTCGGACACGAGAAAGGGTCCTTCACAGGGGCTGTCCGGAGGAAGTTAGGCAAGTTTGAGATTGCCCACGGAGGAACAATTTTCCTGGACGAGATAGGCACCATCACGCCATCTGCCCAGATTAAGCTTTTACAGGTACTGCAGGATGGCGCTTTTCAACGGGTTGGTGGCGAAGAGACTATCGAGGCCAATGTGCGAGTCATTGCCGCCACAAATGCGGACCTTAAGAAAATGTGCGACGACGGGCAGTTCCGGAAGGACCTATATTACAGATTGAACGTATTTCCAATTGAGCTTCCTCCATTGAGGGGGCGAGTAGAAGATGTCCCTTATTTTGTTGAGGAGTTTTTGAAAATAATGAACAGGCTCAATACAAAGGAGATACACGATACTCATCCTCGGGTTATTGAGGCATTTAAGAATTACTCCTGGCCTGGAAACATCCGGGAACTGGAAAACCTTATGGAACGGGCCTATATTCTGGAAAGCTCGTCTGTGCTGACCCCGGAGAGCTTCCCGGGCGAACTTTTTGAGTCCGAAACCTTATCGGCGACCGTCTCGGTTGATGCTGGACTTTCTATAGCAGAGGTGAGACGTAAGGGCATAGAAGACATTGAAAGGAACTACCTAAAAGAACAACTGGCCCAAAACAGGGGAAAGATCCAGGGCACTGCTAAGGCAGCAGGGATCACGACCCGTCAATTACACAAATTAATGAAAAAACATGGCATCCGAAAAGAAGAATTCAAGTCATTAAATTAACACCCCCACCCAACCTTCCCCTCATTTCCATTTCCTTAAAACCCTCATCGATTGTTTTGTAGAAAAATGCGATTTTGGCACCGAAAACCTTTTTAATCGGAACCGGATGTTCCGGTCTATCAATATATCGGAACCTGGATTTCATATTTTAATTTTCCTTATGATTTCAGATCATTAACCAACTCTGCTAACCTTGCTACAAGATAAGACCCCATCTTTTTGTTGGAATCGGAACCGGCAATTCTGATCAAACCCCGCACATAAATTCAATAAATCATGCAAAACCAACAGGTTATCATTCTGGCACACTCATTGCTTTTTTTGAATAACATGGAAACTTATCCCGGCGACAAAATGACATTAGAGGGAGGTGATGAAAAAAGGAAAGCAGGTAACAACCTGGTGACCATAAGGGGAATTGTAATCCCAGTAGAGTGGGATGAAAAAGGCAATGTACTTGCCGTAGCCGTCTCAACTTATGATGAGGTTGAGTACCTTATTGAAAACCATGAGAAAGAAAATGAGTTGAAGGCGCTCATCCGGGAAGAGGTGGAAGTCGGTGGCATTCTGAGAGAGGAAAAAAACAGGCTGATAATAAAAATAAAGGAATACAGGTTAAAACCGGTTCTAGTATCAGCCCAGAATTCTATAAAGCGAAACTCAAAGATTAGAAAAAAATAGAATTCATTTTTTTTCAAAATAAAAAATCTATTGATTAAAAGGGAGATTTGAAAATGAAAAAGAATAAGAAGCTCTTATTTGTCGGGTTATTGGCCATGCTTATGATTGCCTTTCTTTCCGGACCAGCCATTTCGGCAGACAGCGTAACCATTGTGGGAATAGTGAACGACAGTTACCAAATCGTGACCGATAATGAGCAGGTATATGAGATTGCTGAGGGTCAGAAAGGTGATGAACTGATCGAATTCGTTGACAAGAAGGTAAAAGTGACAGGAACGGTTGAGGAGGACGACGGGGCGAAACTAATGATAGTCACTTCATTTGAAGTTATTAAGGAATAGCATCTGAAGAAGGCAGTCTTATTAGTTCAAATAGGGGAGAGCTTTATCGCCCTTTTGTCATAAAGTGGGGAAAACACAATAAATGGAAAAACATTCCATTAACATCGAGGAACTTGAGCCTCCGGGCCCGATGGCAGGCTTCCACTCGAAGGCCATTTCATTTCGCGAATGATTCTCCCCTGAGGCGACCTGTGCCGAGTGGGATGATTGGAGCTGGCAACTGCGAAACCCGATGTTCACTCTTACCGGAATAAGGAAAGATATAGCAGATGCCTTCGGATTTTGGTCCTTGATTCATGTGAGAAATACATGGTTCCTACCTCTTTTCTTTGAATGGATATTTTTCATAAATAACTGCGCACCGACTATCCTCTTTTCCTTTGGCGTCGAGGAAGTCCTTTTTACAAAAACAAGGCACACCATTGGGCAATTGACACTTGATTGGAGTATGGCTATATTGCCCACAACAATGTTAATGCAAGCAACCGCCACATCTTTCTCAAACCGTCCATTATACTGGATGGAAGAATTGGGCACACTTGTTGTGCGGTTCGATTTAATGGCTTGAATGTATGTAATTCCCTTTAGATGAACACCAATGGACCGAATAAAAAAAACACGTGTCCGGTATCAAATCTGGGCCTGGCTGTTCTTTTTTTTGGGCCTTTTCCACAATCCGCTGCCTTCCTGGGCTAATACTTGCAAGGTGGATATTATCCACTCCCAGGACAAATACCCGGCCGGGGGTTCCTATCCAATCCTCTTTCAGATACGCATCTCAAAACCATTGTATATCCATGGCACAAAGATAATCGAAAGCGGCCTTATTCCAACGATACTTTCTTTTCCGGAATCTCAAGGTATCAAGTTAGAGGAAATACGATTCCCCGAACCTGAAAGAAAAAGATTCGATTATGCCAGAAAACCGGCTGAGGTTTTTTCTGGGAAGATCCTGGTCCGAGCAAACCTGGTGGTAAGCCAAAAGGCCGCAAACGGCAAACAGGTGATAAATGGCAAGCTGTCGTATCAGGCATGTTCAGCAAGTTCGTGTTTGCCACCCGAAAACGTACGAGTACCCGTATCATTGTTTATTGCACCCCGGGGCGTACATGTTGAACTAACAAATCAAGAAATATTTGAATCGATCGCAGGATGGAGATTGAACGCTGGCCTTTGGTTGACGCTTCTGGCTATTTTCATGGGAGGACTGGCCCTCAATCTTACACCATGCATCTACCCGCTCATTCCCATTACCGTTTCCTATTTCGGGGGGAGGAGCCAGACGATGCGGGGGCGAACTCTTGTTCACGGGCTTTTATATATTTGTGGCCTCGCTTTTACCAACTCCCTGTTAGGTCTTACAGCCAGCATGTCCGGGGGGCTTTTAGGCTCTGCTCTCCAGAATCCTGCTGTTCTTGTTTTGGTGGCGGGAATTATGGTTTCCTTTGCCTTGAGCTTTTTTGGCCTCTGGGAACTGAGGCTGCCTTCAGGCCTGACAAGGCTGGCTTCAAGGAATTTCAGCGGATACTTTGGGACCTTCTTTATGGGCTTGACCCTTGGGATTGTGGCTGCGCCATGTCTCGGGCCTTTTATCCTGGGGCTACTTAGCTATGTAGGACAAAAAGGAGATCCATTATTAGGGTTTATCTATTTCTTTGTCCTAAGCATTGGTATGGGACTTCCCCTTGCGATACTGGCAGTGTTTTCAGGGGCCGTGGAAAAGCTGCCCGTATCCGGGGAATGGATGGTATGGATCAGGAAGCTTTTCGGATGGGTTCTTGTGGGAATGGCGGGCTATCTGTTGCAGCCTGTCATGCCTTCTTCTTTTGGAAAATCAGTACTTTATGCCTTAATATTAATGGCCGCTGGTTTACACTTAGGGTGGTTCGATAAGAGCAGGGCTACTTTGGCTGCATTTCCATACGTTAAAAAGGGGCTGGGTATTATTCTGATGATAGGAGCCCTTCTCTCTTTAATGGCTGGTTACAGAAGCAGTCCTGGCGTCCGTTGGATCCCTTATGATCCGGCTATTGTGGCAGAGGCTATCAGGGAAAACAAGCCGGTAATTCTTGAATTTTATGCGGATTGGTGCGGTCCCTGCAGAGCAATGAAAGAAAGTGTATTTAGACATCCTGATATTGTAAAACTGAGCCAGTCTTTTGTGAATGTCCAGGTCGACATGACAAAAAGGCATCCTCAGCAGGAGGAGTTTCGAAAACGTTATCAGGTCAGAGGGGTCCCAACGATAATATTTATTAACAGACGGGGTATTGAGGAAAAGAGATTGAGGATTGAATCGTTTATTGGCAAGGACGAAGTATTGAACAGAATGAAGCAATTGATTGATAAATCATGACAATAACAAAAGGCCACCCTTGCTTTAAAGGCGGCCTTTTTGTGGGGGTTCGTTTTTAATTATAATCTGTTAGACGTCCATTTTTAGGCTGACCATGTCCCCTGTTGTGAAGCCAATTGTATTGAAGAATTTCAGCAGGCGCCAGTCACGCCAATTTACAAATGTGTAAATGGTATCCACATCAACCTTCTTCAGGTGATCGATCATTTCCCAATAATCCTGTCTGGATTGGCCCAGGATCTTGGTATCAATTTCTGCGATTCGTTCGAATACGTTCCAATCATATGGTTTAATAAGGGTCAAAAGCTATTTCATAAAAAAGTATTTTTAAAAACGCGATGTTTGTCAAAATCTTAAAAATGGTCACTTTTGCGTTTTCATAACAAAATCTTTGACGCACTCGTTAAATGCCTCATGGGATTCGACCATGACATGGTGGCCTGCTGACGGCAATATGGTGAGAGCGCTTTCTTTGATGGTTTTGTTGAGTGTCTCGGAGAGGGCTGGGGGTGTCAATTTGTCTTCCTTCCCACAGACAATGAGACATGGTAAATTTATTCTCTCCAGATCTTTGCGTCTGTCAAACCTGTCACATGCCAGAAAATCGTTGTAGACCACATCTGCTCCCGCCTCTTTCACCAAGTCCGCACCTTCACGAACCAATGACAGATCAGTGCCAGAAGCATACGCATAACCCATTACAGTATCAACGGTTTCTTCGAATTTATTCAAGAAACCTTCCAGGAACATGGGAGCAACCCGGAGTACAGGACCCGTGCCCACGAGGATAAGGCCTTTCAACAGGTTGGGATGTGATAGTGCTGTTTCTTGAACGATGGCTCCACCCAGGGAATGGCCCATCAGGAAGACCGGTTCATGAAACAAGGTAGCAAGGATTTCGCCCAGCCAGCCAGCATACTCATCCACTGAGGACTTTCCCTGGCCTGCTGTATCTCCATGGCCAGGCAGATCCATGGCCAGGGTATTTATGGAATTATTGAGAGGCCGGACCTGATTTTTCCAGATTAGAGAACGACCGCCGGCCCCGTGTATCATAACAAGGGTGGGCCGCTTTTCCGTAAATTTCTGCGAGCCGGCTTCAAATCCAATATCCATGTCCTTGAGTTTATTCAGGATCACATTATGCTCCTTCTCATTCATAAAATTAAATCAAAGTTAGTTATTGTAGTTAATTTTATGCTCTTTAGCTCATTTCAGTCACTATTCCGCAGAACGAAGCAATATCGCCTTGCGAATTTTTCCCAGAGAAGTGCGGGGGAATTCCTTGCAGTAAGTAACTTTTTTCGGCCATTTGAACCTTGCAAGCCGACCTTCACAGTAAGAAATTATATCCCTTTCGCTATAATTTCCTCCCGGTTTTGGAACTATAAATGCGTTTCCTACCTCACCCCAAGTTTCGTCCGGGATACCGAGCACGGCAATATCTTCGACCCCTGGGTGTCCTTTCAGAACCCGCTCAACCTCTGCCGGGTAAACATTTTCGCCACCTGAGATATACATATCACTGGCCCTGTCAACCAAATAGAAGTACCCCTCGTCGTCCATACGGGCCAGGTCTCCTGTGTACAGCCATCCGTTCCTGATAGTTTCTTCACTTCTGACTGGATCCTGCCAGTATTCCTTCATCATGATGGAGCCCCTCACTACGATTTCACCCACTTCCCCAGGACTTACCGGATGTCCGTGCCTGTCAAAGAGGCCTACTTCCGCATGAAAAACAGGGCGGCCTACAGTGCCCGGTTTACGAAGAGAATCCTCTTCCGAGGCCCATAAAAGTATTGACGTCTCGGTCTGGCCCATGATCTGACGAACTGGAAAGCCTGCTTTTTTACACCGGCCTAATAGCTCGGACGTCACTTGTTCCCCACCAATGGCACATACCTTCAGGGAAGAGAGATCGCCCCGTTTTTCCGGGCTAACTTCGAGAAGAGATCTGTAGACGGTAGGCACGCCCAAGAGTTTTGTTACCCTGAAACGTTCAATATCTTCATAGGCTCCGGCCGGATCAAATTTTGAATGTATGATCATGGTTGCCCCTTTGTAAAGAACAGGCGAGGCCTGGATAAAGAGCCCCCCAGAATGGAAAAGTGGCAGGATGACAAGCATGATATCATCGAAGTGGAGCTTGAAAAATATGTCAGCGTTCAGGCAATTGAAAAAAGTTTTCCGGTGAGACAGTACTGCACCTTTAGGCTCTCCAGTGGTCCCTGATGTGTACATGATCACGTGAGGCTCCTCGGGATCGGCCGGGCCTAATGACTTGGTGAGAAAAGGTCTCTGCCCGTCAAATGAGGCCGTCTCTGAACTATAATCCAGGATCTCGAGACTGCCTGAATGATTGCCAATACTGGCCAACAGCATAGGTGGCAGATATTGGTTCGGGTTAAGTTCGCCAACTATCTCAGCGCAGGTGTCTCCGAACACAAACAGCCTGGGACGGGAATTCTTAAGAGTATAATCAAGTTCCTGGCCTGCTAAACGAAAATTAACAGGTATAAAAATAGCTCCCAGCCGCGCGCATGCCAGATAGATGTCGATGAATTCAGGGCAGTTGTTCATCATGACAGCCACCCTATCCCCCTTCTCGATGCCTAATGACTGAAGCCAGCAACTTGTTCGATTGGCCCTCCCGTGTAGCTCCAAATAGCTGATCCGCACCCCTTTGAATAGAATCGCCGTCTTGTCGGGATGGAGCTCACTCCAGCGCTGTACCCACCAGGCTATGTCCATGGACTTGATCATTTTTTCCGCTATTTTTCCCGGGTTTAAACCGAAACTAATTTAATGGGTGTATTTTTGTCAGGGTCTGTAAGATGCGGCAATGGGATATGCGATGGACTTGTTAATGCTATCCAAATGTAATAACTTACCATCTTATCAAGGCGCTGCCCCAGGTTAAACCGCCCCCGAAAACCGGAAGACAGACCAGGTCTCCCTTCTTGATACTTCCGTCCTCGACAGCTTCAGCAAGAGAAATGGCGCAGGAAGCCGAGGAGATATTGCCGTATTTATGCAAGGTCACATAAAATTTCCCGAAGGGAATCTTAAGGGTCTTGGCTATGGATCTAAACATCCGAAGGTTTGCCTGGTGAGGAACAAACCAGTCAATATCTTCTACGGCAACGCTGTTGAACTCAGCGGCCTCCTTGATGGATTCGACAAAATGCCTGACCGCCACCCTGAAACTGGCATTGGCCTCAATCATGTTGAGGGTATGAAGGCCCTTATCCACGCTTTCGTGGGATATAGGAGTAGTCTTTGACCCGCCGCCGGGCATTAGAAGATCCTGGCCTTCGGCTCCGTCCGTGTGAATGTGGGTTGACAAGATTTCCGGACCCTCATTTCCGAGGGTTAGGAGAGCGGCGCCTGCACCGTCACCCCAGAGGATGCAGGTGGTTCGGTCCGTCCAGTCAAGGGTGCGGGTCATCACTTCGGAGGCTACAACGAGGACATACTTCCAGGTTCTGTTTTTGAGATATTGTTCTGCTACATTGAGTGCGAATATAAATCCAGAGCAGGCTGCGGTGACATCGAAAGTTATCGCCTGGGGCGCATCTATTTTGGCCTGCAGCCAGTTGGCGGCGGAAGGACAGCCGGTATCAGGCGTTATGGTTGCAAGAATAATAAGATCCAGGTCTTTGGCTGTCATGCCGGCCATTTCAAGTGCCTTGAGTGACGCATCATAAGCGAGATCTGAAGTAGCTATATCCGGGTCGGCAATCCTCCTCTCACTAACGCCCGTACGCTGGACAATCCATTCGTCCGTTGTATCAAGGCCCATTTCCTTGAGGTCAGCATTTGTCAAGACCTTTGGAGGCACATAATAACCTGTCCCCAAAATCCTTATGGATTTCATTCTTTACTCTTTCTCTACAGATATTCCCAGTTCCTTTTCTTTTTTTGCAACAGCAAGCCTGGTCTTTATAACAGTGTCGGGAATGAGGCTCATGGAGTCTATGCCGCATTCCACCAGGAACTCGGCAAAATCGGGGAAATCGCTCGGGGCCTGCCCGCAGATACCGATCTTTTTTCCCTTTTGCTTCGCCACTTCAATCACCTGGGCCACCAGTCGTTTGACCGACTCGTTCCTCTCATCATAGATGTGGGAGACGAGGGATGAATCCCGGTCCAAACCAAGGGCCAGCTGGGTCAGGTCATTGGAGCCGATGGAAAAGCCGTCGAATATGTCTGCAAACTGATCTGCGCAAATAACGTTGCTGGGGATTTCGCACATGACGTAGATCTCAAGGTCCTCCTCTCCCTGGACCAGTCCGAATTTCTTCATGATCTCGATCACTTTTTTCCCCTCTTCAGGCGTCCTGCAAAAGGGAATCATGGCTTTGATATTGGTTAAGCCCACCTCGCTTCGGGCCTTGTGCAGGGCAAGGCATTCAAGCTCGAATGCGGGCATGAATTTCTCATCGTAATAGCGTGACGCACCTCTCCAGCCAATCATTGGATTATTCTCTTTGGGTTCATAAAGATATCCGCCCAACAGATTTGCGTATTCATTGGTCTTGAAGTCGGAAAGGCGGACTATTACATCATTGGGATAAAAACCTGCTGCGATCCTGCTAATACCCTCCGCAAGCTTGTCAATAAAAAATCGTCTTTTGTCATCATACACGGCAGCAATCTGGTCGATTTTGTAAACAACTCCGGCTATTTGTTGATCTGTCTTGGCCTTTTCTCTCAACTTGTCGTACTCAAGCAAGGCAAGCGGGTGTATACCGATGTGAGAATTTATTATGAACTCCTCCCTGGCCAAACCGACTCCATCGTTGGGAATCATGCTCTGGGCGAATGACTTTTCAGGCATCCCCACATTCATCATAATTTTAGTTTGTGTTTTAGGTACGTCTTTCAGGTTGATCGTCTCTATGTCATACTTTATAAGTCCCTTGTATACGTATCCTGTCTCTCCCTCGCAACAGGAAACGGTAATATCATCTCCAGCCTTTATTACTTCGTCACCATTGCCTGTCCCTATGACACATGGAATACCAAGTTCCCTTGATACGATGGCTGCATGACAGGTACGGCCGCCTTTATTGGTTACAATGGCTGAGGCGGTTTTCATTAATGGTTCCCAGTCAGGGTCTGTCATGCTGGTTACAAGGACCTGTTCTGGTTTAAATAGATCCATCTCGAGAGTTGATTGGATTACATTGGCGGTCCCTTGCCCCACCTTGGTCCCCACGGCTGTCCCGCTGGTCACAATTTCTCCTTTTTCAAGGAGATGGTAGTTTTCGTAGGTATTTGTGTCTTTTTGGGAATGTATGGTTTCAGGCCTCGCCTGTACAATATAAAGTTCCCCGGTGCCTACGTTGACGCCGTCCCCGTCCTTGGCCCATTCAATATCCATTGGCCTGAAGAATCCGGCCTCCTTGCTGTAATGCTCTTCAATAATGCATGCCCATTCCGCAAGTTTTAGGATTTCGTTTTCTTCAAGGACGTAACGGTGTCTTTCGGCAAGGGTCGTTGCGATATTTTTTACAGTCGCGTCATCTTCCATGGAATAAACCATTTTTATGTCCCTGTCGCCGGCCTTTCGGCTGATGATGGCACGTTTACCCATCTTTAGCGTGGGCTTGAACACATAGTACTCATCCGGGTTAACCGTTCCCTGTACCACGTTTTCTCCCAGACCGTATGCAGCTGTAATGAAAATGACGTCCTTGTAACCGGTCTCCGTATCAATGGAAAAAATGACACCGGAATATGCGGAATCGCTTCGGACCATCTTCTGCACAGCAATTGACAGGGCCACGTCAAACTGGCCGAACCCCTTGTCATGTCGATAGGAGATGGCCCGGTTGGTAAAAAGGCTGGCAAAACACTTCCTGCAGGCATCCAATACACTCAACCTTCCACGGATATTAAGAAATGTATCCTGCTGGCCGGCAAATGATGCGTCCGGCAGGTCTTCTGCCGTGGCAGATGAACGGATAGCAACATCAACATTGGCGAGGTCCTGATCGCTGAATTCGGCTGCCAGTTTGTCATAGGCCGAGTAGATTGCCTGGGTCAAATCAGGGGGGATTTCAGCATGGGTAATCACTTCGCGGATTTCCCGGCCTCTTCTCATGAGATTGCTGAGATCATGCGTGTCCAGGCCCTTAAGGATCTTTTTAATATCCTCTTCAATCCCCGCGTATTTCAGGAAGTAACGGTAGGCATAGGCGGTTATGGCAAAGCCGTTAGGGACCCTGATCCCTTTGCTTTCGAGTTTCTGATACATCTCTCCGAGAGAGGCGTTTTTCCCGCCGACCAGAGGCACGTCGGTTATGCCTATTTCGCTGAACCAAAGGATAAATTTTTTTTCATTATCTACCGCCATAGGCTATCTCCTCTAATCACCAGAAGATTGGTTGTATTTAAGGCTGTTAATTTCCGCTATATGCCTTCCCTTTTTGGCAGATCGGCGTAAATCCGGAGGGATATGCATGATTTAGACCTATCATTAATGTAATTTGTTGTCAATTGACAAAATTTGGTCTAAAAACAGATTGCACAATTTGTCTGTTAGAAGAAATGTCAACAGGGAAGGATATTTTCCTGAAATTCTGCTCCAGCATGCAAAACAAATATAAAAATTTGATTTATCTGGATCACAACGCAACCACGCCGGTAAACCCTGAGGCTGTAAGTGCGATGATGCCGTATTTGAAGTATGAATTCGGCAACCCATCCAGTGATTATCTGCTTGGTGTAGGCGCCAAGGAGGCTGTTGCGCGGGCAAGGCAAGCGGTTGCCTTGCTTCTCGGGTGTCAAAAGGATGAAGTGATCTTCACATCGGGTGGAAGCGAATCCAACAACATGGTTTTAAAAGGCCTTATTGATTTCAAGAACGCAGAAAATTCTCATATTATCACCTGCGCGGTTGAGCATCCCGCAATTTTAAACCCCGCCCTTTTTCTTGTGGAGTTGGGGGTCAGGGTTACCGTCCTTCCTGTGGATAGTTTTGGTCAAGTAGATCCGGGAGATGTAAAACAGGCTATTTCCCCGGACACAACCCTCGTTAGCATAATGCTTGCAAACAATGAAACGGGCACGCTGCAACCCATAAAGGAAATCTCAAAGATAGCGAAAGAATATGGTGTTTCGGTTCATACGGACGCGGCCCAGGCGGTCGGAAAGCTCGAGGTTGACGTGAATGAACTCGGGGTCGACTTTTTGACCGTGGCCGGACACAAGCTTTACGGTCCCAAAGGGATTGGGGCATTGTTTATCAGTGACGGCCAGAACATTGAACCCCTCATCCATGGGGCAAGTCAGGAGGCTGGAAAAAGGGCCGGTACAGAAAACACAATCTTGGCCGTTGGCCTTGGCGAGGCCTGCCGTGTTGCCGGTCAAAGACTTAGAGATGATATTGAGGATATGAAAAGATTGAGAGATCGACTCCAGGAGCTTCTTTTTGAAGGTCTTGAGGGCCTGGTGCTTAACGGTCACCCGGATAAAAGGCTTCCCAATACTTTGAATGTCTCAGTACCAGGTCTGGAGGGTCGCCGGATCCTTGATGGAATACCTGAAATTATGGCCTCTACAGGGGCTGCCTGCCATGATCGGACGGTAAGCCTCTCTCATGTCCTTTCGGCCATGGCGGTTCCACCTGAAATAGGGATGGGGGCCTTGCGCCTCACTGTTGGAAGGACAAATACAATTGAACAGATCGAAGAAGCCGCACAACTCATCATCAATCAGGTGAAAAGGATGAAACATGAAAAATGAAGACAGGGATAAGCCTGCATTTTTGATTATAGATATGCTCAAAGATAACTTTGACGAAACCAAGAACCTGCCCATTACCCCGCTTGCAAAGAAGATTATCGCCCCGATTAATGCCCTGATAAGTGTATTTAGAAATGAGGGTTGGCCTGTAGTCTTTCCCACGGATGCCTTCCACGAAGATGATTTCATATTCAAAGGACGCATGAAACCTCACTCACTGGCAGGGACCGAAGGTGCGGAGGTAATTGATGAGCTGGATTATAAAGACGAGGATCTCTGGCTGCCCAAGCCGGTGTTTTCAGCCTTTTTTAAGACCAACCTTGATGAATGGCTAAGAGAAAGGGAGATAACGCTCTGTGCCGTTGCCGGGATTGCCACCAACTTCTGTGTTCTGACCACTGTCATGGATGC
>CAZENC010000040.1:0-15193 GCA_964513115.1 uncultured Desulfobacteraceae bacterium
CAAGCCGTATGGTAGATCTGGCCGTTTATATGGCCAAGAAATAGTCGAAGCCTTGATTGGGTGGGAATAGAGATTCTGATTGGTTGCACCGGTTAGCTGTGCCGTTCAATGTGCTCGGCAGGCTAGTCCGCCTCCGGCGGATGAGCCATTGGTTTTTGTTAGACAGGATTAACTGGATTCTCAAGATCTTTTTTGAAGGATATCGTTTCAAAGATATATGGGGAGGAGTCATCGTGAATAAAAACAAGCTTGCTTGTTTTTACTTCCGATAATCCTCCTCATAAGTCCGGATGAAAGACCATCCGGACCATCACTTTGTGATGTCTTTGAAACGGCCTTTAGCCTGTGGAATCCTTCCAATCTTGCAGATCCTGTCTGATATTGTTTTCTCTGTGTTCTCTGCGAGAGACTTAAAGCCGCCCCTTTGAGGGGTGGTCGTTAAATGCATAGGAGGTGTGAAAATGACCGGCCGGATGCCATTGATCGCAGGCAACTGGAAAATGAATCTCGACATTGATGAATCGGTGAAACTCGTTGTTGCCACTATAGCCGGTATACAGGATCTTTCGGGCGCTGATGTACTGGTTGCCCCTCCATTTACGGCCCTTTCCGCGGTGAGGCAAGCAATCGGAAATTCGAGGATTTTTCTGGCAGCACAGAACATGTACTCTGAGATAAGCGGGGCATTTACCGGAGAGATTTCAGGCAAAATGCTGCGGGAAGCCGGGTGCACACATGTTATCTTGGGGCATTCGGAAAGGAGAAGTATTTTTAAGGAAACGAGCGAGATGATTGACCTCAAGGTAAAGGCCGCTGTTATTATGGGTCTTATTCCCATTGTGTGTGTTGGGGAGACCTTGGAGGAGAGAGAGGCCGGTAGGACCTTTGATGTTCTCCAGCATCAGCTGGAGGGATCACTGAAGAATTTTGCAAAAGACCGAACGATGGCTCCAGGAACTATCCTGGCTTATGAGCCGGTTTGGGCCATTGGAACAGGCCGAACCGCTTCGCCCGGGCAGGCCCAGGAGTCTCACGAGTTTATCCGGAAATGGATTGGAAAAAGCTTTGATTCAGAAACGGCAGATCAGGTCAGAATTCTCTACGGCGGCAGTGTAAAACCTGATAATATCGTGGATCTCATGGCAGAATCTGATATTGATGGTGCCCTTGTTGGTGGGGCAAGTCTGGAGGCCGATTCGTTTGTTAAGCTTATTTGTTTTGGAAAGAAATGATACGCCGCAAGATGCTGTTTGGGCCCAATAAATATTTTGGAAAAAAATCAGGTCGCATTATGTTTTTGGCGGTTTAATGGGTTTTTTATTGCATTTTGTCCTATATGAGATAGTATTAATAGTTTCGGATGGCTTGAACATAGCCATCTTGATAAAAGAGGTTAGTAAATGCAACCTATACTTATAATTATACATGTTATCGTCTGCCTTGCGCTAATTCTTATCGTTCTTCTCCAGCAGGGAAAGGGAGCAGGCATGGGTGCGGCCTTCGGCGGATCAAGCCAGACAGTTTTTGGAAGTACGGGCGCAACCTCGTTTATGCATAAGGTTACCACGGCCGCAGCCATTGTATTTATGTTGACGTCCCTTGGGCTTTCGATTTTCTTTGGGAAGGGGGTTACTTCTTCCGTTATGGAGGATGTCAAACAGTCAAGTGCTCCGGTGGCTGAAACCGGACAGGCGCCGGCTCAACCCGTGGAGAAACAGGGAAAGTTTTAATTTCGTGAATGTCAATGCCGAAGTGGTGGAACCTGGTAGACACGCTATCTTGAGGGGGTAGTGGGCAACGCCCGTGCGGGTTCAAGTCCCGCCTTCGGCACCAATTTATCAATAATATAAATAAGTTAACTTATTTTTTTAAGCAAAATTTGATCCCGCACGGGGTGTCTAATAAACACCTCTTAAAGCCTTCAATTCCATTTGATCCATATCCCTTCTCTTCTCTATTTACATCTGTATTCCCAACCTAAATCCGATAAAATTCGGTTTTCCATTCTGGCAAAATATGTCAGGTGTGAGGGTGTTGAGAATCCGACTCTAAAAATAGCTAATCTGATTTGGTTTTTCTTGACATTCTGTTTCAAAAAAGTCTCTGTCTAAAATAAAATTTACTGAAGAAATCGTTGTTGATAAAGTAAGGTTTGGGGTAATTATTTAAGGTTCTGACAATAAATTGAATTTTAAAGAAACAAATCATATTCCATAAAAAGTAGGCCTCACCTATGTTTGGATGATTCATTTGAAAACTATAAACAAAAAGATTACTTGGAGGGAGGAATTTTTTCTTCCCGCTCCCGCTGTTATTTGGGATGATGATAGAAAAAGTGCGATAAGAGTGAGTGATGATAAAAAGAAGGCTATAAAGAGATAGAAACAGTAACACCGGAGAATGGATGGATATTTCGGTATTAAAAAACAGTAAAACCAGGCGCCTGTCATTATTTCTGAACAACTCCTTTACAATTATATTATTCACGGTGCTTTTCTTCTCACCCTCCTGGGCCGGAGATCCTGATGAAATTAACAAGATCATTGAAAAAGCCAAAGCCGGTGATCCCTCGGCACAGTGTGACTTGGGTGTTGCTTACCTTCGTGGTGACGGATTAAACAAAGACATGGTTCAAGCTGCCAAATGGATAGAGAGGTCGGCTATCCAAGGTAACAGTCACGCCGCTTATATTCTCGGTCAGCTGTACATGAAGGGGGGCGGCGTCAAAAAAAGTACGGTCCGGGCCTTAAAATGGTTCAGGATGTCTGCTGAAAAAGGCCACAGTAAATCACAGTATATCCTGGGTCTTTATTATGAAGCAGGCGAGGGTGTGCCCCATGATCTCACCGAGGCCTTCAGGTGGTCCCTGCTTTCGGCCAAGCAGGGGTATGCTCCCGCCCAGTTCAAGGTTGCCTGGGCATATGATAAAGGACAAGGGGTGGCCGAGGACGATGAAAAGTCTCTCAGATGGCTCCAGAAATCAGCCGATCACGGTTATGCAAGAGCCCAGCATAATCTGGGTGTCCGTTACGATTTAGGCGAAGGTGTCCCTCAAAACTCTATGATTGCAGTCATGTGGTATGGGAAAGCGGCAGTACAGGGACTGGCGGATGCCCAGTTAGCCCTTGGTTTGTGTTTCCTTTCGGGTGAGGGTGTGGCCTTGAACAAGGTCCAGGCCAGAAAATGGCTTAACAAGGCTGCGGCACAAGGCAATGTCAAGGCCCAGCAAGTCCTTAATGACAAAAGTCTATGGTAACATGGACAATCTCGCCGGTTCGGCTCATCGAATGACCGGCATTGCGCAGTTAACACCAACCGCCTGGGCGGTTGTTCGCTTAGCCGACAACAATTTCAGGATTCTCGACTTCATGGGAAAAATAATCTTTAGTGAAAAGGGGAGGAAACAGTGAAATATTCTAAACAGCTTTTGGCAATTGTCGTGACCCTTTTGATATTGTCGGCATCCTATGCGTGTCTTGCAGGAGAGGACTCAGATCAAATGACTGTCGTCGAGGGAAACACCCACCTTGCTTGTGATCTCTACCAAGAGCTGAAGGACGCCGAGGGAAATCTGTTTCTGTCCCCTTACAGCATATCTGAGGCTCTGGCCATGGTTTACGCAGGGGCTCGTGAAAACACGGCCGAGCAAATGGCTGAGACAATGCACTTCTCGCTTGAACAGAAAAAGCTCCACCCAACATTTGGTGAGTTGCGGACCACATTGAACGCTGTGCAAGAAAAGGGACATGTGACATTACATGTGGCCAATTCTCTCTGGCCTCAAAAAGACTATCCTTTCCTAAAAGATTATGTGCATCTTGTTAAAAAGTATTATGGAGTTGTGATTTCCCCGGTTGATTACAGGGAAGAACCGGAAGCAGCTGCTGAAAGGATAAACACATGGGTGGAGGACAGGACGAACAAGAAGATCAGGGACATCATCCAACCGGATTCGCTCGATGGCCTCACACGGCTCATCCTCGTTAACGCCATCTATTTCAAGGGCGATTGGATGAGCCCGTTCATGAAGATTGCCACGCACGATGCGCCCTTTTATCCGTCGCAAAAGGAATCGGTCATGGTGCCCATGATGCATCAAATGGAATTTTTCGGATATGCGGAGTCTGAGAATATGCAAATTTTGGAACTCCCTTATATCGGCTATGATCTTTCCATGCTGGTGCTCCTGCCAAAAAAAATCGACGGTCTTGCGGATCTTGAAAAATCCCTGACAGCCGACAATCTGGTAAGATGGGGGAACAATCTCCGCCATAGGGAAGTCCATGTATTCCTGCCG
The DNA here is from genome assembly GCA_964513115.1 of uncultured Desulfobacteraceae bacterium. GTDB lineage: Bacteria > Desulfobacterota > DSM-4660 > Desulfatiglandales > Desulfatiglandaceae > JAFDHL01. Next base: position 4,298 of record CAZENC010000040.1, read on the forward strand.
AAATTTAAGATGACATCTCAATTTTACCTTGGAGAGAAGTTGCAATCCATGGGGATGACGGATGCCTTTAATCCCAATAAAGCCGATTTTTCAGATATGGACGGCAACCCGAACTGGCTATATCTATCAAATGTCATTCACAAGGCATTTGTTGACGTTAATGAAGAAGGAACAGAGGCGGCCGCAGCAACAGCAGTCACTGTGGGAGCTTGTGCCAGTGGCCCACCGCCGGTAGTTTTCCGTGCCGACCATCCGTTTTTTTTCATGATAAAGGAAAAGACGACGGGCAGCCTATTATTCATGGGCAGGTTCATTAACCCGGCAAGGACCTGAGTAGGGGGAAAAGTTGTTGCCTTGGCACTACAATGTCTGGTTCGAGGGAAAACCTGTTGAAGGCTATAAGTCAGATGATGTCATCAGAAACCTCACGGCACTCTATGAGGGGCGGATAGATTTTAGAAAAATCCTTTTTTCAGGAAAGCCTGTACTGGTTGAAGAAGGAGCCTCACTGAAAAATGCCCAAAAGATCTTTAAGGCCTATGAGAAAGCGGGTGCGGTCTGCTGGATCGAGCTTGTCGATATCGTTGAGCAGAAGCTGGATGATCTTGAGCCATATAAGAACAGCCTTGGTGAATCCTATATCTCTCTTTCTGGATTATACGCTGGATCAAAAAGTGCCGCATTACTAAAGTGATACCGGTATTGAAAAAGATGGGATAAAAGAAAAATGCAGGAAGGCTTCCATGATGACATACAACTAGTGGAAAGATGTATCAGCCGGGATAACAAGGCATGGGATGCCTTTGTTGAGAAATTCCAGGGTCTCATCTCCCATTCCATCGTTCAGACTCTGAGGCGATATTCCTTTTCCCTGGAGAATCAGATCGTTGAAGACTTGTTTCATTCAGTTTTCCTTTCACTTATTGAAAATGATGCCAAAAAACTCAGGCAATTCAGGTGGAAATGCAGGCTTTCCAGTTGGTTGCACGTCATCGCCGTCAGGGCCACAATCGATTATTTAAGAAAACAATCCATGAAAATTTCATTGAACGGGGAAGCGGAAGATAAAATCCCCTTAAGGGATAGGTTGTCTAACGGAAATCCATTGCCCGATGAAGTCCTTGAGCAGAAAGAAGAAAAGGTGATCTTTGAGAAAATTAAAGAATATCTCACCCCAAGGGAGCAGCTTTTCTTGGAGCTTTACTACAGCCGCGAGTTGCCTCCTTCTCAAATCTCGATAATTTTGAATACCACTGAAAACAACGTCTACCAGCTGAAAAGCCTGGTAAGGAAAAAGATGAAGAGTATTGTAGGTAAATTTCTGTAAGAATCACATGGCGGTAACGTCTACAAGGGTAGATACATGATGGATGAAAAGAAAGATAAGCTGGACAAAGTGATCAAGCAGGTGTTTGAAAGGGTGAAAAATAAAGGTCCGAAAGGGGAAGTATGCCCCGATGAGGAGCTCCTGGCCTCTTATTATGAAGGAAACCTTGACGAAGAGGAGAGGGAGAGAATTGAAGAACACATAGCCTTCTGCAGTGAATGTGCCGAGAGCCTCCTATCGTTTGCAGAAGCGGAAAGCTTATACTCGCCCGATGCGAAGACCTACAGCACGGATAAGATGCTGAGAAGGGCTAAATCCCTTATAAGAGAGAAAGAAAGAACATCCCTGTGGGATGGCATCTCTTCCTGGTTAAGCCCGCTCAGGTTGAGACCGGCCATGGTAATGGCTGCCGTCCTCGTCGTTGTGGTTTTCGGCTTATTCAGACTTCAGGCGCCTTCTCCTGAAATACCGCTGCCTGCACAATTCAACCTCATTGCCAGGATACATCCTCACGATTTGAGCAGAGGCACATCAGAGGAATACAGTGAGGTCGAGGTACAAACAGGAGGCGTGCTTCATTCAGGGGACCTGATCAAGATCCGGTTTAACCCTAAGGAGGATGTGTACGCCTATCTGCTGGCTGTAAACAGCCTGGGAAATCCAACCGTTTTATTTCCGGATAAGCATACCGGGGTTCCTTTATATTTTAAATCCGGCGAGATAGTTGAATTCCCCGAAAAAGACAACTGGCTGGAGCTGGATCAAAATATCGGACAGGAGAAAATTTTCCTCATCACGTCCAAAGACCCCATAGAAAAAATTGACAAGAAAGTTGGGGAGCTTAAAAATGCGGGAATCTATAACATCAGCAAGATATTCCCTGGTTCCAGGATTCAGTCTTTCAGGTTCGAGAATCAACAAAAAATAATGCAGTAACGAGCCGAATTTTGCAAACCGAACCAGAAGAGCCCGCCTTTAGCGATTTTTTCCAATCCCCGTGTCCATCCAATCTCCTGAATAACCTCCAAACATCTTATACAAGCCCCATTACAACCAGGCGTATATTTATCTAAAAAAAAATATAAGAATTTTTTAAGAGAAACGTCTCATTGAATAAAAGCAACCTTCAGAGGAGGGCGCAGACAAAATAGGTCAACGATTTGCTGCTCCTCCAATGAAAAATAGAAAGGAGGCGATCTTATGAAAAGTTTTCGTACAAATCACAGGATGGTTTTGGGTGTGCACAGCAGCATGGAGCAACTCTTAAAAATGGAGAACGAGCTTAAAGATGCTTATCCCACAATACTGCTTTATAAGGCTACCACCTATGAGGAAGGGCTTCAGCTGGTGCTCTCATACACCTTCGATCTGGTGATTTCGGAAATGGGACTAAAGCAGGGAGCGGAGATCATAGACCTTGCTTCGCGGCGGAATTTTCCGGTTGTTATCATTTCGGAAAACGGCCGGTCAACCGAGAAGTTGCGTCGATTATACGGCCCAAATATAAAAGCCGTGTCTTCAAAGCAAGACACGATGAAGATTGTTCAGCGTATTGGGGAAATACTGAAGGTTCACAATAAACTTCGTTTGCAGCGTATCATCGGCAAATTCATTAACATGTGTCATTTGACTGTGCGCATGCTGTCACCGAAGACTATTGACCCAAAGTACTACGAACTTCCCAACAACGGTATGTCCTATTGATGGGTGAAACTGTTTTTATGGACCAAATGGCATTGTGCCTACTGCCGATCAAACAGGAAAACAGAGGAGGAACACGATGGAAAAGACAATAGGAAGACAGCTGTCATCTCTTAGAGTTGCAAGCAAGCATGAAACTGCCGAAGACCGGTGGCAAGGCATGATGGCCGATGTGCGGAGATGGTTCAATGGAAGCCTGGATTTTGGTTTTCCGAAGGCGCATCCCGCCCCACCGCTTAATGGGTGGACGTGGCAGCGGCGATTCTGAGCAAGGTATGAAACAGGCACTATCATGATGTGACATTTTCATATTGAATGTTTGCCTGGAATTTCATACAATCCGGCAACTTTATTGAAAGTCTTTTCACGATAGCTTCGCCAACCATGTAAGCGATACCTGGCTGGCTTCAACGACAATTGCAACTGAAAGTTCAGGGTGAAGCTACCGAATGTTTCAAAAAATCTGATACCCGCTCAAACCACAACTCTCAGTATTGTTGAGAGCAGGCGCCGCCGTGAACTAATGGAATAAATCTTGTTAAGGGTTAGGCAAAATCTTTATCAAGACCCTCACAACAAACCCAGCATATCAGGAGGGATCCTATGTTGACGAGAAAAGCATATATTTTTCTTGTATTTCTGTTGTTGTTCCCGGTCGCCGTTTCATTTAAGGCTTTTCCCAAGGAGAACCGAGGTCTCCATATAGTAAAAGTGGGCGAAGTGAGCGACTCTACATTTGGAGACTATCATGCACTCATTATCGGTATTAACAATTACCAGGAATGGCCACAGCTCAGGACTGCGGTGAAAGATGCCGAGGGCCTCAAAGATGTCCTTCTCAGGCGATATAAGTTTCCCAAAGATCAAGTGATCCTCAAAGTCGACAGGGAGGCCACACGAAGATCTATTATCAGAGATCTGCGGAATCTCGCCTCCAACCTTACAATAAAAGATAATCTTCTGATCTATTTTGCAGGACATGGTCAGCTGGACGACCTCACAGGCGATGGCTTCTGGGTGCCCGTGGAGGGCAAACTCAAGGCCCCCGACACATGGATTTCTCACGCCAATATCAAGAATATCCTCAGCTCCGAAAATGTGAAAGCGAAGAACATCGTCGTGGTGGCCGATTCCTGCTACAGCGGTATGTTATTGCGAGGCGGGCCATCACTTCTCTCTGTTGATGATAAAAAATACCAGTTCAAGCTAAAAGAAATGGCCTCCCGTCGCTCCAGACAGGTGATCACTTCGGGCGGCCTGGAACCGGTTGCGGACGGTGGCCGGAATGGACACAGCCTGTTTGCTTATTACTTTCTTAAGGCGCTTGAGGAAAACACGAGAAAGGCGATCGATCTTGAAAACCTCTTTCATACCTATGTTTGGAAGCCGGTCACCGATATCGGGGGGCAGAGACCCAATGTGGGCCGTCTGAAAACCCCTATGGATGAAGACGGCCAGTTTGTGCTGGTGATCAAGGTGGAGATCTCCGGTCCTGCCTCTAAGAAGGACACCTTTGAAAAGGACAAAAATTTTACCGCTTACCAAGAGGGCATCGTATTCGACAGCATCACCGGGCTTGAATGGATTGCAGGTCCCGATAAAGACATGAACTGGGATGGTGCCCAATCATGGGCGGAAGGCCTGAAGATCGCGGGAGGCGGCTGGAGGATGCCCACCCTTAACGAACTCAAGACACTGTATTACAAGGGGAGGGGGTCACGCAACATGACCCCCTTGTTGGAGACGTCCGGCTGGTGGGTGTGGTCGGGGGAGGCAGAGGATTCATCTTCGGCCTGCAATTTTGGATTCTTATACGGTGAAGGAAAGACCAAAACGGCACGGCATGTCTCGAAGGACGGCAGGGCATTCGCGGTGCGATTACGGGCTTCGAAAGACCAGGACGTAAAAGAAAAACACTTCACCAACACCGTAGGCATGAAATTCGCCTACATTCCTCCCGGTACCTTTACGATGGGGAGCCCCAGGGAAGACAGGCGGGGCTGGGCCCCTGATGAGAGGCAGCATAAGGTCACACTGAGCAAAGGATTTTACATGCAGATGACCGAGGTCACACAGGAGCAATGGTTTGCCGTGATGGGGACGAAGCCCTGGGTAAGCAGTTTGGGGTCAAGTAAGGAGAAACCAAGGAATCAGGTTCGTGTAGATCCCGAATGCCCTGTCAGCTGGGTTACCTGGGACATGTGCCAGGAGTTTATCCAGAAGCTCAATGAAAAGGAAGGCGTGAACACATATCGCCTGCCAACCGAATCGGAGTGGGAATACGCCTGCCGAGCCGGATCATCCACTAGATTCTGCTTCGGTGATGACTATAACGGCTTGGACGAATATGCCTGGTGTTCTGAAAACGCCGGGAGCGTAAAAGAAAGGTATGCCCACAAGGTTGGGACAAAAAAACCCAATCCATGGGGCCTTTATGACATGCACGGAAATTTAAAAGAGTGGTGCGCGGACTGGTACGGCGAGTATCCCTTTGGTCATGCCGTGGACCCGCAAGGTCCTTCTGAAGGATCGGAACGCGTGCGACGCGGCGGTGGTTGGAATAGTTGGAGTATTCACTGCCGTTCCCCTCATCGAAGCAAGGACCGTCCGCATGGGTGGGATTTCGACTTAGGTTTTCGTGTTGTCAGGGATTTGTAAAAGCATCCCCTATGTCCTATCCGAAAATACCGCTTCATGTATGGATCTGATCAAAATGTGGCTTAGCTCGGATCTTAATTAAGAACAGGGAGGCTGCTATGGAGGACACGATTCACAAATTCAGAATAGCGATTTTTCCGTATGCTGTGGCACTCATGACTTTTGGAGCATTGTGTATCTTGGTCATTTGTATAGGGTTTTTGATTATAGACCGATCTCTGCTCAGTGCTCTCTATGCTGTTGAGGGTACATTTTATCTCTTTTTGTGGATGACATTTCTCATAATTGTTGCCCTTGTTACCTCTTTGGCATCCTCTATGGTGAAAGTGTCCCGGGACGGTATCACTGGTTCCACCTTCTGGGGGATAAAAAGCATTTTTGTTGCGTGGGATGACATAGATACAGTGAAACCCATCCGGCTCTTTGGTACCAGGTGGCTACGCCTGTTCTGCAAATCGATAAAAAGACCACTGTGGATCCCCCTCTTTCTAAAATATATGAGTGAATTTCAGAAACGTGTCATGCACCACACCAATGAGGGAAATCCCATCAGGGAGTATCTTGACGAGAGCAATACATATCCATTACCCGGTTTGAGAAAAAACCTCGTGATTCTCTTCACCTTCCTGCTCGTGCCCTTCCTGATTTACGTGGGTACCATTACCTATTACCTCACAAAGACACCCGTTAATGAACTGATTTTCCATAGTTCATCTCCCGATAAGCTCTTGGATACAATCCCTATCGACCCCCTGCCTCCTTCCTTATGCAGGTTCTACATCAGGAACTTTTCTGATTTCGATATTAATAAAGATTATGATGGGCATCGCTTGCTCTATGAGGCTTTGTTGGCATACAGACATGCAGGCCCCGATCAGCGCCCCCATATGCTGAGCCTGGTTGAATTTTTTCTCAAGAAAGGCGCCAGCCCGGAGGCATTAGACAAATGGGGTTATTCATATCTTCACTTTGCGGTTAGATACAATTCGCCGGAATTGATACGCCTGCTATTACGCTACGGTGCGGAAGTGAATGTCCGTGCGGACAAGCAACACAAAAAGGTAACACCCCTGGGTTTTGCAAGATCGGTTAATAAAAAACGTCCGGGTACCGTTAAACCGGAAGTGATCCAACTGCTCATTCAAAACGGTGCGATCGAGTGAAGATGTGGTTTACCGTTGCTTTAACGTCCCTCTAAGCGGTGGTTGAAACTCTTCGCCTTAAGGTGAAGCTAGTCTGACTGTCGCGGAGCGATTTGTCATTCCGGCCAACGACCCGGAATCCATGAAAAGAGTTATAGAAAGGTTTCCAAATATGATCACGTTTGTCAGCGGTGAGAGGTTCCAACTCAATTACGGCCAGACGGCACAGTTGAAAAATACCGATTTTACCATCACGAACGGGAATGTCATGAAGACAATATTCGGAAATCCCTTTGACGAATTCTATGATGTCTCTCTGACGCTCAATTTTCAATCTGAAAAAGAGGGCATCACCTTGTCCTTGTCTTCCACGGGTGCATGGGAAGACAAACCTTCCTATGAATGGAAAGGATTCCAGATCAGCCTTTTAAGTGCGGATGCCTACCATGACGGCACCGTAACCCTTGAGGTAACAGCCGAGGGATACGATAAACAGGAAAGCATTGATCCGGTCTTTCAGGAAACCCTTCAGGCAGCTAAAGAGGGCGATCCCATGGCTATGTACGCCCTAAGTGAAATTTACCGGAAAGGGACTGCTGGAATCGATCGGGACGATTCAAAGTCTCTGATATGGTGCCGTAAGGCGGCGGAGGCGGGATATGCTTTGGCCATGTGCTCTTTGGGTGACAAGCTGATTGAGGGTCGAGGCACCCAAAAGGTAGTTCGTGAGGGTTCTTGGTGGTACAGAAACGCCTCCAAGGCCGATCCCAAAGTCATTCTCCAAAAGGCCGAGGAGGGAAGTCCTGGCGCCATGTATTACCTGGGAGAGCGACTCCTTGAGGAGAGCCGCGTTGAACAGGCCGTGAGCTGGTTTCAAAAGGCAGGTGAAAGGGGTGTTGTCCGTGCCATGAACAGGCTGGGGGAGATTTTTCGAGAGGGCCGTGATCCGGTGTCTCAAGATATACCTCAATCGGTCCTGTGGTATGAACGGTCTGCCGAGGAGGGGAACAGAGAGGCTATTGTGATATTGGCCGAATTCTATTTGAAGGGGGAAGGGATTAAAAAAGATATTCCCCGAGCTTTAAAATGGTTCGAACACGCCACGGAAGCCGGGGGTTCTTTTGCGGAAGAGGTCATGGAAAGGTTAGGCCACATGTATGCCTACGGGGAGGAACTGCCGAAAGACATAAAAGAGGCCATCAAATGGTTTCGCAAGGCGGGTGATGCAGGTTCCAAATGGGCAAGAGCTGTTTCGGAGAATTTTGAAATGGCGGACAAAGGTGACGCCGAGGCGATGTACAAACTGGCGCAGAAATACCATGAACGAAGAACCGGGTATAAACTAGCCCTTGATTGGTACAACCGATCGGCTGAAAAGGGGCATGCCGGTGCCATGCACAAGCTAGGTGTCATGCATTATGATGGTCAGGGTGTGGATCAGGATTTAGTGATAGCGCTATGGTGGTTCAAAAGGGCCGCTAACCTTGGCAATAAGGATGCCATGCACTCCCTCGGTGATATGTATGCAAACGAATGTGCTGTGCGCAGAGACTTCAAAAAGGCAATCGAATTATTTGAGCTCTCGGCACAGGGTGTGTCCGATGAGGCATTGGAAAAGGCGGCATTCTATTCAAAAGTTGAAAACATCATCAAGAAATGGTCAGGCTTCAGTCTTACGACCGCTGAAAAGAATCCTGAATCGGCCCTTCTCAAGGCAAAATATCTTGCGGAGGCTGAAAAAGGCGATACCGACGCCATGTACATCCTGGGCAGCATCTACCGTTTCCAAAAAGATTATCCTGTTGCCAAGGCGTGGTATCAAAAGGCGGCTGATCAGGGACATGCCCAGGCTATGAAAACCATTGGTATGGATTTTTACAGGGGCTACGGCGTGGAAAAGGATATTGAAAAGGCTGTTGTGTGGTTTCAAAGAGCGGCGGTACATGGGCACAAAGAAGCTTTGGAGATGTTGGAGAGGGTCAGGAAAGATAATGAAAAACGTGATTCTGATCATGGATGATGATGAGGAACGGCTGGGTTCCATGAGTGCCCTGATAGCGGGGTCCTATCCCGATTATGAGAGCGTCCTGATCGACAACGCCCCTGACACCATTGAATGGCTTAAAGAACACCTTTCATCGGCTGTTCTTATTTCTCTGGATCATGACCTTGGGCCGAACAGGGAGCGGGATGGTGAAATCTTTGATCCGGGTACGGGCAGGGATGTGGTCGATTATCTGGTGACGCAGAACCCAATTTGCCCTGTGCTCGTGCACACCACCAATCACATCGCCCGCGACGGGATGATCTTTGCCCTTGAAAGTGCCGGCTGGAAGGCCTCCTTTGTTATCCCACATGATGATCTTGAATGGATCCATGGAATATGGAAAACCGAGATTGAGAACTATTTACACACCTAAAACTTGAGAACTTGTAAAAAGCCATATTCCGATCCAGCCGCTGTATCCATGGATGGACGACATCTTAAAAGATGCATTAGATAGTGTGAAAGGTTGATTTCATCCTTTTAAGGTGGCCTGTCATACCAAACTTGTTCGTTGAGGCAATAATCTCATGAAATCCTGCAAAGGAATTGCATTCCTTATTTTTATTCTGATCCTAAATTTGAGTATTCCCCTCACCACCCATTCCTTGCAAAAAGACATGTTGAAAGACTTTGCCGCTTTCATCAGCAACTATGGCTGGAATGGGTATATTGCCCCGCACTATAGGCGGTATAGTGATACTGTCAGGTTCAGGGGCACCGTGTTTGGCTATGAGTTTCCCGAAATGGACGGATACTGGCCGCATGTAGGCTTTTACGAGCTGGTCTTCACGAATGTCCTCGAGGCTAGGCGGTTCCGCATCGAGAACTTCAAGCGCCTTTTCCCGAAGGTGGTGGTCTGGGAGCATCACGAATACATACGGTGGCACACTTATTATCATCAGAATATCGTTTACATCGTGTATGCGTACCCCTTACGGCAGGATATCGATACCTTCTTTCGGTTCTTCAAAGACTATTTCGAATCATACGCCCAGTCCGATTTTTCGTCTCTTAAAAAGAAACTTAAGAAACCGTACCAAAAGGATAGGGATTTCTTTCAGGCAGTAAAGATCGTGCAATCTGTTTTAAAGGATAAGGGATATTACAGGGGCAAGGTTGACGGCATATATGGTTACGAAACCATAGAGGGGCTTCAGCGGTTTTTGAGTAAGAAAGGATTTTATAGGGGAGAAATTGATGGTCTTTTTGGAAAAGCATCCATAGCGGCAATGAAACAATATCAGAAAAGCCTGGGGCTCAAGACCACGGGCCATATGAATCTTAAAACGGCAAAGGCCATGGAGTCACGAGAGAAATAAAGATAGGCCGGTTCAGGCGGATCCATTTGACAGGAGGCGCGGGATGATCGAGCTCAAGGAGCTTCTTTCCCTTATTACCGATAAAAATGCAGAAATGCTGTATCTTTCCGAAGGGAAACCACCTGCACTGAGGATTCGGGGAGAGCTCAATCGGAAAGATGATGAGTCAATAGGCCCGGGTGAATTAAGTGAAATACTGTTCCAGATAATGACGAAAGAAAAGATCGAGGAGTTTGATAAGGCAGGAGCGGTTCTGCTTGCACACGAAGAGGAATTTTCCCGGTACAGGGTTTGTGTCTATAAACACAGATCAGGGGTTGCCGCCGTCTTTAAAAGGATCCCTTCTGAAATAATGACGGCCGAGGAACTCGGTTTGCCTCCTGTGATACCCAAACTGGCACAACTCTCTTCAGGTCTTGTGATCGTCTCCGGTCCGAGCGGCAGCGGAAAGTCCACGACCCTGAATGCTCTCATAGAGGAAGCCAACCGAACCAGGAGAGCCCACATCGTCACCATTGAGGATCCCATTGAATATGTCCATGAAAACAAAAATTGCATCATTGAACAGCAGGAAGTGGGAATTCACACGGATTCCTTCGCCTCGGCCCTGCGTGATGCCTCCAGAAAAGGAGCGGATATTATCCTTGTGAGTGAGCTGAGGGATGAGAAGACAATGGAACTTGCCCTGGATGCGGCTAACAA
>CAZENC010000041.1:0-14878 GCA_964513115.1 uncultured Desulfobacteraceae bacterium
AATAAGCTGGATCGTTTGAAGAGCGCTCAAGTTGCTGACCACAAGACTCTTGGCTTCTATCTCCGTCCCGTCCTTTAAACGAATCCCCTTTGCCTTCCCATTATCAATGAGGAGTTTAACTACCTCGCTGCGGACAAAAAACTCTCCCCCCATCTCTGTGAATGCCTTCTGCAGCGCATCCGTTACGCTCTGGCTGCCACCTTTGGCAATGGCCGCAGGCTCCCATGAAAGCACCAAACCGATGGAGTGAACTAAACCGTGCAGCCCGATCACATCGTCCGGCGCACCACCAAAAGAGGTCATGGATGCACGTATGAATAATGTCCGTAGCTCTTCGCTCTCAAATAGCTCATAGGCCAACTGTTGGCTGGTCATAAACTGGTATATGGGATCAAAGCCATCCTTGGAATCGTCACACAATTTCTCCAGTTCGTTCTTCTTCCCCCACGGAACAGGAGGATTGAAACGGTACTTCCCCATGGCTGATTTCCATCTCTTCACATAGCGCCGAAATAATTCCTCAGCAGTATCCGCATCCTTCTTTGAAAATCGGCGGATTTCATTGAGAGTCTTTTGTAAATTTTCATTAGACAGCTCTGTTTTACCCGTAAGAGGGTCAACCACTTTATAGGCTGAGTAGCCTATCAGACAGGTGTCATTGTCAAAAATCATGGCCTCACTCTCGTCCGGAAATATGTATTCCAGTCCCTTATCCCTCAAGTTGAAATCCTTGTAGGCGGGGTGGCCATAAAAGCGGGTAAAGTTAGCCCCCGGGTTTAAACTAAACCCTGGTACCGGGCCCCCTTCACTGGTCACTGCGCCTCCCAACTTGGACTGTAACTCAAATATCCCTGTCTTCATGCCGGCTCGCTGTAGATAGCAAGCTGTTATGAGCCCATGATGCCCCCCTCCGGCAATAATTACATCATATGTCTTGTCAGCCATCAGTTTCCTCCTTCCGGGATAAAGGTTATCGATATGGAGCATCCTATCTTGAAAACATCTCAAAGCGATTATTTACTCATATTGAGATACGGTTGAAAACAGGAGTAATTGCTCCAAAGACAACATCCTTAAAATCGGTTGAGTTGTTCCCGTTAATACAATTTTGCATGTTACCGGTTTATTCTATTGCCTTTATAAGCCTAATTGAATCAGTTACCCAGCCAAAAGTAGATTGAACATTCAAGATCGTTGCCTCTTGCATCATCCTTGGGCCCTTTTGGCTTACAGCATCTGAAATAAGTATGGGAAAATAATCCAGGAAGAAAGCTCGCCTCAGGGTGGACTCGACACATATGTTGGTCGCAATGCCAACAAAGATCAGGTATTTTATGCCTAGGGTCCCCAGAATGATATCCAGGTTTGTCCCGACAAATCCATCATACCGTTGCTTTTTAATCACTATATCTTCCTGATAAGGCTTCAATTCCTCGATGATCTCGGCTCCCCATGTGCCGTAAATATAGAGCTTGTCCTTTAATTCAGGACGCTCCCTTAACAAGATTGGAACCTTGGCCTTATAAGCGTATGGCGACTCCGGAGGACCCATGTCGGATAGATCCGGGCTGTATCCCATCCTGAAGTATATGATCTTTATGCCTTTCTTCCGCGCTGTATTAATTATCCTTTGACAAGGCTCTACAATTCTTTGAGCCGCGGAAATATCAAAATCAACCAAATCGAAATAACCGCCTTTACGCACAAAGGCATTCTGCATATCCACCACTAAAACCGCTGTCTTTGAGAAGGCTATTTCGATGGATTCCGGCTCGGCCTCAATCTTGACCCTATCCTTCTGTTTTTCGCCCATATCGACCTCTTAAATTAGCAACAGTCCCGCCTAAAAACACCATTAGTTATTAGCACTTTCTTATAATTTTTTAAGAACCGAAAATTACTGGATGAAAACTATTCCTACCGATAAAGCCCTGCGCACTTCCTTTGGATCCACGCTCCTGTAAATTGGATATATTTCCCATCCGGCCCTCGTAACAAGGCCATATACATCCATTCCAACACCTTCCATTGAAGGACGCGCTTTAAGCGGGTAAGGGCATTTGCCACCTTCAAGAACAAGGCACCGTTCTTGACCGCACAGTATTGCCAGGCAGCTAAATTGGGAAAATCCTGTTGCGAGATAGTAACCACTGCCGAAAGCGAGAGTTTCAATCCTGCCGGTGATCTCAAGACATTTCTTCGCCCATTTAGCAGCGCCACCACGCTCTTTAGAACGGTCCGCAAACTCATCTGCAGGTATTACATCAACTGCAAACAGTATTGCCTGGCTGTAGCGGATCAATGCTTTTCGCATAAGCTCTATGGAAGGTCCGTGAGGTGGGCAGTAAATGTTTTTACCGTAGTAGGAACACAGAGGTACAGAGCATTTAAGCCTTACCCTCTCATCTATCTCTACCCAGTTGGCAGGAACAATTTCTGCTAAGGACGCACCAAATTCAAGTGCCTTCTGCCTGAAATTTTTCAGGTCACGTTCAAGAGTTTCATAAGGTACTTGCAATGATATTAACCGTGATGGCCCGGATTGATTTCTTTGCATGAAGTCCTCCTTCAAAGACAAGGCCGTACCTCAATTTTAAGTTATCAGTTTAAAGATCCAGCCAGCAAACGGATGCTCTTGAGGGTTTCTTTGTATCTATTTAGGCAACAAAAAGCATTCTGTGTCATTTTATTCCAAAGGGTAGGAAACAATTAATTTGTATTGATTAACACCGTTGGGTTCGTCTAATATGCTTATATTAAAGCGGCATCAGCCTAAAAGAATTGTTTTGATGTGCACCGACAGGATTTCTCCCTCATACCCTTTGACTGAATATCCTTCTGTTTCCTAATTGTCAACAGAAAAAAGCAACCTGGCCAAGAAAAATGACCCAACTTTTCATCAAAATAGGGGCCTGCTTTCTCCAAAGACTTGAGCCACCATAACCGCTTCCCGTCACCAAGAACCACATCTTCGGGCAACTCTTCAAGCTCTGTCTCCAATTCCTTTGGCAGGAAAGATACAGCTAAAACGACCTTGCCTTTTAAAGAACTTTCTTTACTCATAGTTCTTTTACCTCAGAATCATTCGTTACGAAAAACACATCGTTTACAGACAATATCCAGTTCGTTCAAGCAGAAGTCATGAAGTAACCATACAGATTTTCAATGCGACAGATGTCTGGCTGCTCCTTACCTCAACTGTTGACGGTCTTTTTTTACTCCTTGACATTGTATAAGACATCTTTCTAAGGTCTGATAGAAATGTCTTTAGTGTGCCATTAAAGATTTTTCCATGAGAACAGAATTATGGCAAGGCCTTTAATATTCATAAACATTCGGCAAGGTCATGAGGCTAACACTATTAAGTTTTCAATAGGTAGAATCAGGGAGGGAAAATATGAAGCTGGTAAAAGTTAATATGACCGACAAGAGTGTCGCAACTCAAGATGTGGGCAAGGAATATGCTGATTTAGGCGGTAGAGGGCTAACATCGATCATGATCAACAGGGAAGTGCCACCCTCCTGTGATCCTCTGGGTCCGCAAAACAAGCTGATTTTTGCCATCGGATACCTGACCGGAACCAGGTTTGTCAATACCAGCCGGATCTCTATAGGCGCTAAAAGCCCGCTGACCGGCGGCATCAAAGAGAGCAATGCAGGGGGAACTGTCGGTACCGCATTGGGCAAATTAGGTATCAAAGCGATCATTGTTGAAGGCCAGGCCCCTGATGGAGACCTAAGCATCCTCAAAATCACCAAAGATGGTGAGGCGAGCCTCGTCGCTGCACAAGCATTTAAGGGTATGCACACCTATGCCCTCGTAGAGAACCTTCTGGACACCTACGGCAAAAAGACATCGGTATTGTGTATCGGACCTGCTGGAGAATACCAATTAGCCTCAGCATCGGTTCAGTCCTCTGACGTGGATGGACGGCCTTGTAGGGCTGCAGGACGCGGTGGACTGGGGGCAGTCATGGGGTCAAAGGGACTAAAGGCCATTGTCGTAGATCAACGCGGAAAAAATGCCGATGCCATTTTAGATCCAGAAGCATTTAAGGAAGCGGCAAAGGCCTTTGCCAAAGAGGTAAGGGAGCAGCCCAGCAGCGGTCAGGTCCTGCCTGCGCTCGGTACGGCAATGCTGATCGCCCCGGTAAACTCTCTGGGGGCTTTTCCGTGCTATAATGCGACTAAAGGGACTTTTGAAGGCTGGAAAAAAATCAGTGGGGAAGCCCTGGCCGAAACAATAAAGGAAAGAGGTGGAAACCCAACGCATGTAGGGTGTTCCCAGTGCATCATCCGTTGTTCCAACGAATTTGTTGACAAGCACGGGAACTTTGTTACCAGCGCTCTAGAATATGAAACCATTTGGTCCATGGGAGGAATGACCGGGATTGACGATCTGGACACCATTGCCAAGCTTGATTTTCTTTGCGATGACATCGGTGTGGACACCATGAACACCGGTGTGGCCATTGCCGTGGCCATGGACTCGGGCTATAAACCATTCGGCGACAAAAATGCGGCCGTCAATATGCTTGAGGAAATCGCCAAAGGAACAAAATTCGGGAGATTGCTGGGAAACGGTCCGGCCGCCGTGGGCAAGCATTTTAATCATTCCCGTGTTCCCGTGGTGAAAAACCAGAGTATTGCAGCCTATGATCCGCGAGGCATGCAAGGGAACGGTGTGACCTATGCCACATCGCCCATGGGAGCGGATCATACTGCAGGAAACCTGGTGGGGAACTATCTGGGCGGAAAATTGGACCCATTATCGGCTCAAGGACAAGTGGAAGCTTCAAGGAACGCGCAGATAAACTCGGCGTTTATCGACTGCACCGGGATCTGTCTCTTCGCAGGTTCCTGTCTCCGGACACCCGGAGGTAAGGAGGCCTTTTTAAAAGCACTGAGCGCCAGACTCGGCAAATCCATAGGTGACGAGGCCATGGATGATTTGGGTATGCAGGTCCTTAAGGCTGAACGCGAATTCAACCGCAAGGCCGGATTAACGGAAAAAGATGATAGTTTGCCTAAGTTCTTCTACGAAGAGCCGCTGCCCCCCCATAACAAGGTATTTCTATTGAGCGAGAAAGAGTTGAACAGGACTTTAGACTTCTAATGGCGTTTGCAGCGTAGGAGTAGATGCGGACTGGAGAAGAGTGCCATGCCGAGCCGTTATACTGGCATATCCAATCAACATGACCCAGCCCAAAGAGGCTGTGTCATAATACTGGTTTTAGCTCTTTATGTCATTTCGACCGAAGGGAGAAATCTTTTAATAATAACCAATTGCGAATATAAGATTCCTCGGCTATCGCCTCGGAATGACATTGTGACACAGTCTCAAAGGGCGGGGCTTTATTCCCTAATAAATAGAACAAAGATTAAAGTCTTTCTCATGCCTTATTCTGAAGCATCTCATCCATGACGGCTGAGGCCAATTTTGCAAAGGCCGGATCATTAATATGAAGGTCTACCTCCCTGATCTCGATTCCTTGGGACAGATCCTGTTTGAGTCTACGAATAAAAACGTCCCTCATCTCAGGGTCATGCAATGGCCCGCCTTCCTTGTCAGCCTCAGACCAACCGCCTTTAGGAATCAGCACTTTTGTACCTGTGGGATCTAGGTTTAATTTTTCCGCCAACTGCCCTGCCAGAAACTCGGTTTCCTCATGGCTGAGTCGTACTGCCGAACGAAAATCATAGAAAAAGACCTTCCGATCATTGAATTTTTCAGGCACATTATCCCTGGTAAACTCCAGAACCGCACAATCAAGGCCCCCCGGCACTACCAGCCGGGGCAAACCGTATCCCGGAATCGGTGCCAGCCTTTCCGGTCCCATCCCCTTGCAGTATCCTTGCATCAATTCATCCGCCAGTTCATGCGTTGCAAGATCTAGTATTCCGTCAAAATATCCCTCGGCCGCCAGCTGCTCCATGGCCGTGCCTCCTGTTCCATTGGCATGAAATGCGATCACCTCATAACCCATTTTCTCCAGGACTTTTTTGATGTTTTCCGCACCCTCTGTTATAAACCCAAACATTGTCATCGCTATTCGCTTTTTCTGCCTTTTTGGCCGCCACCTGCTCAAAACCATGCCGCAAACGGCGCCTGCCGCTCGAAAGAGGACGCCCCCGGAGATAGTGTTGACACCCAGAAGATCAACGACACTGTGCATCATGGTAATGTCCTTTGTTCCGACAATATCCTCCATATTGCGCGATGCCACCGTGGATACCATGACCTTGGGAACACCCATGGGAAGCACGCGCATGATGCCGGTCCCAATATGGGTTCCGGTGCCCCCCCCGGCCGAGATAATGCCGCAAATTCTGTTTCTTCGATACAGCTCCCTTACAAGGATCTGTGCCTTTGAGAGCACGGCCTGAATGGCTTCGTCTCTGTCCCACGAACCTCTACCTCCGGCCTGAATGACTTTTGAATATAAATCGAAATCGGCCGGAAAGGCTGATGGGCCCTTGGTACCCACATGTATAGTCAGTGTGGGAATATGTCTGCGCTCAATGCATTGTTTGAGGAATAGATGTTCCTGTCCCTTGGAGTCGAATGTCCCTATAACTGCAATAGACGCTTGCTGTTCCATAATCTCTCCTTTTCAGGCCTTGCGAAATTGTTGAGTAGTTGATAAACCCGACGACTCACGACTCAACCATTACTTCAACATCCCACTACTCCAGGTTCCCATTCTAAGCTGGGAAAGGTTTTTTCAATTTTCAGCCTGTTCCGGTTGTACGCATAATTTTTTTTTGGCAAGAATTGAAAGTAATATAATTAAAAAGCAGCGAAGGGGTCAAAAGAAATAAAAATCAGTCCCCTTTCCATACCGATAGAATTAAGTCCAAGTACTTGTTTCTTGATAAAACTACCCTCAGCGCTAATGCCTTGGAATTTAAGGCAGATAGACACATTGCATCAAAAACAAATTAACATCCAAACACATAAAAATCGGGAAATATGTCTTGACAAAAATCAGCCCTTTTCTATATAGATGCAACTTATTATTTTTTTCACTTCCTTATCTGATCAGTCTTAAAAAAGGGGTTTTCATTGACGAGGAGTCAATAATGAAGGCAAAAAAATCTAAAAAAGCCCTCGGTAACGTAATGGTCGTTGGTGGAGGTATTGCCGGCATGCAGGCTTCATTGGATCTTGCGGATGCAGGCTATTTTGTCTATCTGGTGGAGCGCTCCGCTGCAATCGGAGGGGTGATGGCCCAGTTGGACAAGACTTTTCCCACCAACGACTGCTCCATGTGAATTATCTCTCCTAAACTGGTCGAGGTCGGCCGGCATCTGAACATAGAGCTTTTAACCCTCTCCGAGGTGACCGAAATAAAGGGAGAGACAGGGAATTTTGAAGTCGAGGTATTCAAACATCCCCGTTATGTGGATATGGACAAGTGTATTGCCTGCGGGACCTGTGCTGAAAAATGCCCGAAGAAAACTGACGACCTATATAATGAAAGCTTAATAAAGCGCAAGGCCATTTATGTTGACTACGCCCAGGCCGTTCCTCTTAAATATGCCATTGACAAAGATGCCTGTATTTATTTCACAAAAGGCAAATGCCGGGCCTGTGAAAAATTTTGCCCCGCTGGAGCCGTAAATTTTGAAGAGAAGGAAGAAAAGCTCACACTCAATGTGGGATCTGTAATATTATCAACCGGTTTTGAGGCGTTTGACCCCAGCCGGTTCGATACCTACCAATATGCATCCTACCCGAATGTAGTTACCAGTATGGAGTTCGAGCGCATCCTTAGCGCCACAGGCCCTTATCACGGACATCTATCGAGACCATCGGACAATAACGAACCGAAAAAAATCGGATTTCTCCAGTGCGTTGGTTCCCGGGATATCAACAGGTGCGATCACTCCTATTGCTCCTCTGTCTGCTGCATGTATGCCATAAAGGAGGCAGTCGTAGCCAAGGAGCATGCAGAGCATGACGTGGACACGGCCATATTTTTCATGGATATGAGAACTTATGGAAAAGACTTTGAAAGGTATTACGAGAGGGCCAAACAAGAGCAGGGCGTCAGGTTCATTCGCTCCAGGATTCACACAATCGACGAAGATCCCGAAACTGATGATCTGGTTCTCCACTATGTGGATGAAAAGGGCAATATGCAGATAGAGACATTTGACATGATAGTGCTCTCAGTAGGCCTTGAAACCCCCAAATCCCTCGTTGAAATGGCGGAACGCCTGAACATTGAATTAGATCAGGATCATTTCGTTAAGACCGGGACCTTCAGCCCTGTTGCGACGTCTCGCAAGGGGATCTATGTGTGTGGCGCCTTTCAGGAGCCTAAAGATATCCCTTATTCGGTCATGGAGGCAAGCGCCTCTGCCTGTGATGCCAAGTCAGACCTCTCTGCAGCCCGGGGAACTATGGTTAAGGAGAAGACATACCCTGAGGAAAAAGATGTCAGCTCTGAAGAGCCCCGCATAGGGGTGTTTGTATGCAATTGCGGCACGAATATAGGTGGCATAGTTGATGTGCCGAAAGTTGCAGAATACGCCCGTACCTTACCCGGTGTTACCTATGTGGAAGAGAACCTTTTTACCTGTTCTCAGGACACCCAGGACAAAATGAAAGATGTTATTGAAAAAGAGGGTTTGAACAGGGTCGTTGTTGCGGCCTGCACTCCAATGACGCATGAACCTCTATTCCAGGAGACCCTCAGGGACGCAGGGCTGAACAAATATCTGTTCGAAATGGCCAATATTCGAAACCAGTGTTCGTGGGTCCACTCTAAAGAAAAAAAAGAAGCAACCGAGAAGGCAAAAGACTTGGTGCGAATGGCGGCAGCAAGGGCTCAGTTGATAAGGCCCCTACCACAGCCGACTATCTCAATTGATAACAGGGCTCTTGTGATCGGAGGTGGCATAACAGGGATGACCGCTGCCCTCGGCCTTGCCGATCAGGGTTATCACACCTACCTGGTCGAGCAAACTCATGAATTAGGGGGAAATGCCCTGAACCTCCTTGATACCTGGCGGGGAGAAGACGTTCCGGTTAAAATCAAGAAAATGGTCAAAAGTGTGGAAAATCACCCATTGATAGAGATTTACACGGAATCGACCATCAAGGAATCAGAGGGATTTGTAGGGAACTTTGAAACTACTATTTCACAAAAGGGCTCTGATGTGTCCTTGAAACATGGTGCCGTGGTCATGGCCGTGGGCGCTGAAGAATACAAGCCCGATGAATACCTATACGGTAAAGACAAGAAAATTCTAACCCATCTGGAACTGGACATGGCCTTAAAAAGCGGTGACAAGAAGGTTACTGCGGCGAAAACCGCCGTCTTTATCCAGTGCGTGGGCTCAAGGGAACCGGACAGGCCCTATTGCTCCAAGGTCTGTTGTACCCACACCATGAAATCCGCCCTGAAATTAAAAGAGATGAACCCGGAAATGGATATCTATGTTCTCTATAGGGATATCCGTACATATGGCCAGAGGGAAGAGCTTTACAGGGAAGCCAGGAACCGGGGAGTTATCTTTATCAGGTATGACCTAGAACAAAAACCGGCCCTTGAAAAAGGGAGTGATGCCATCTCCGTAACTGTTAAGGATCATATATTGAACCGAGACATACAAATCGTTTCCGACCTCGTGGTACTGGCTTCTGCTATCATTCCACGTGATAACGCGCCCCTTGCCCAGATGTTTAAACTGTCTCTTAACCAGGACGGTTTTTTCATGGAGGCCCATGCCAAACTCAGGCCGGTTGAGTTCGCCACGGAGGGCATTTTCTTGGCTGGCATGGCCCATTACCCGAAACCCATAGAAGAAAGCATTGCCCAGGCAAAGGCAGCGGCCTCCAGGGCCTCTGTAGTGTTGTCAAAAGAAAATATTACTGTTGAAGGTGCGGTCTCCCATGTCAATGAAATCATGTGCCGGGGTTGCGGCAAGTGTGTGGAGGTCTGTCCATACAGCGCTGTTTCGCTTGTGGAACGTGAAGGGGACAAAACGGTTGCCTATGTGCAGGAGGCCCTGTGCAAAGGCTGCGGGTCTTGTGCCGTGGCCTGCCCCACGGGGGCGGCATCCATATTCCATTTTGATGATCAGGAAGTGCTGACCATGGTTGAGGCTGCATTGGAAGGATAGACAACAGCATTCGGCTGTCAGCTATCAGCTCATAAAAAAACGACGTGAGGTGTTGGCGAGTGTTGACGGCTTAAAGTCAGAAAAGGAGCTTAACCTTATGGTTGAAGAATTCAAACCCAAGATCGTCACATTTGCCTGCAACTGGTGTGCCTATTCGGCCGCTGATCTTGCAGGCGTCAGCCGTTTTCAATATCCGCCCAATATGCGGATTATCCGGGTGATGTGTTCCGGCCGTGTCAATCCAAACTTCATCCTCAAGGCATTTCAAATGGGTGCCGACGGCGTACTGGTCGCGGGGTGACACATCGGCGACTGCCATTACCTGGATGGTAATGTAAAGGCCGAAAAAATGTTCAACATGACCCAGGAGTTAGTCAAGATACTCGGTATTGATCCGGCAAGACTTCGTCTGGAATGGATCTCTTCGGCAGAGGGTACACGTTTTGCTGAAGTAGCCACGGAATTCACCGAGCAGGTCAAGTCTCTTGGACCTTCTTCCCTGAAACAAGCGGCCTAATAGGCCGAAAGCAGAGGCTTTGGAATGACCGCAATAGCTGAACTAATTGATGTTACACAGACCTATTTTTGCCTTGACTGCGGGGTGTGCACCGGCAGTTGCCCTGTCGCCAAGGTATTCCCGGATTTTTCACCCAGGCAGATCATTGAGCGCTCCTTGTATGAATTAGAAGATTTTTCTGATGACACCATCTGGAGCTGCCTTACCTGTGCCCAGTGCAGTGTGCGGTGTCCCGCCGACATTGATTTCCCCGAATTCGTCCGCCTGATGCGCGACGAGGCGCATGCGCAGGGCTTTGACGGGATACCTGCCCACAACGGGATGCTCCAAACAATCACGGACATCCAGACCCTGGGTATTGGGCAAAACCGCAACTTCTGGATTGATGAAGGTCAAACGGCGGATAAGGGCGATATCTTCTACTTCGTGGGCTGCCGCCCATATTTTGATGTTGTTTTTCGGGATATTGACGCCGGTTCCATTAAGGGTGCACGGAATGTACTCAAAATTATTAATGCCTGTGGTGTAAAACCGGTTGTGAGCAATGAGGAAAAATGCTGCGGTCATGATGCCCTGTGGAACGGTAATGAGGAAAAGTTCAAAAAATTGGCCGAATCAAACCTGGACCTCATACGTTCTTCCGGTGCCAAAAAGGTTGTCTTCAGTTGCCCGGAGGGTTTCTATACATTTAAGAACTTCTATCCCAAGTACTTCGGTGACCTGGAATTCGAGCCGGTACACATCCTGGATTTTCTGGCGGACAAGCTAAACGAAGGCGCCATTGAGTTTGAAGAAAAGGATGAGGTGGTCACCTATCATGATCCCTGCAGATTGGGTCGGCTGGCCGGGGTCTATGATGCACCCCGCAAGCTCCTGGAGTCCATCCCCGGCATTGAACTGAGGGAGATGCCACGTTCAAGGGAAAACGGGGTCTGCTGCGGGACAACTGGGTGGATGAATTGTTCCAGTTGTTCAAAAGAAATCCAGGTGGAAAGACTAACCGAGGCGAGTGACACCGGTGCGGGGACACTAGTAACGGCCTGTCCCAAATGCCAAATCCATTTCCGGTGTGCCAAGGCCGCCTTTGATCTTGAAATAGAGGTTAACGACCTTTATGACATTGTAGCCGATCGTTTGAAGGTATAGAGTCTAAATTTCAAAATTCAAGCGGCAAAGCCGCGTTAAATAAAATCGCAAAGCGATTTTATCAGGGAGGGAACCGACCGTGAGTAAAGACGTACTTGTTATCGGGGGAGGCATTGCAGGTATGCAGTCATCATTGGACCTCGCCGATATGGGCGCAAAGGTTCATTTGGTGGAGAAATTGCCCAGCATTGGCGGCAAGATGGCCCAGTTGGACAAGACCTTCCCCACCAATGACTGTGCCATCTGAATACTCTCGCCAAAGATGCTGGATGTCGGTCGACATCCCAATATAGAGCTTCTGGCCTACAGTGAAGTTGAAAAGGTAGAAGGTCAGGCAGGGGATTTCAAGGTCGCGATTCGAAGAAAGGCCCGTTATGTGGAAGAAGACAGGTGCACGGGTTGTGGGGCCTGTGCCGAGAAATGCCCGACCGTAGTGCCGGACGCATTTAATGAGGGCTTGGGAGAACGCAGGGCCATATACGCCTATTTCGCACAGGGCATACCCTCAACCCATACAATTGATGCGGACCATTGCCGACAGTTGAACGGAAAAAAATGCGGCATCTGTGCCAAGACCTGTCAGGCCGAGGCAATCAACTTTGATCAGGAGGACCGGATCCTTGAGCTGGATGTGGGGGCCATTATAATCGCTGCTGGATACGACGTTTTTGATCCCTCACCGATCCCGGAATACAGGTACCAAAAAATTGCGAATGTGGTCACGGCCATAGAATTTGAGAGGCTCCTGAGCGCCAGCGGTCCTACCGGGGGACACATGGATCGTCCGTCCGACAGAGCTGTTGAGGCCGAGATTGCAGCCCTTGAAAAAAAGGTAAAAAAATCTCAGAAGGCCTTGGATAAATTAGAGGAAAAATTTGGTGAGACTTCTGCTGAATTCCATAAAAAGTTCCAGGCCGGCCAGTATAAAGATGATGAAGACCGCCGGAAATGGGCCGACAAATATGCCGCTCATCTGGCAGTTACAGAACCCCTTGAAATTCTCAAAAAGAAGGCCGAAGGTTTTAGCGTTGCAAAAAGGCTGGCCTTTATCCAGTGCGTAGGCTCAAGGGATTTTCGTTTCTACCCCTTCTGTTCCGGCTACTGCTGCATGCACTCTATCAAAGAGGCCATGATCGCTCACGAACATGAACCCGAGACCACATCCAGCATCTTTGGAATGGATATCCGGGCAGTCGGTAAGGGTTTTGAGGAATACAAGATACGAGGGGGCAATAACTCAAATATTACCTATGTGCGTGGCCGGGTCGCTGAAATAACCGAAGGCCCAAATAACAACCCCATAATAACCTATGAAGACACCCGAGAGAGAAAGGTCAAGAGCCAGGAGTTCGATATGGTCGTCCTGGCTACCGCCTGCGCGCCCATAAAAGGGATCGCTGAATTGGCTAAGACCGTAGGTGTCGAGCTGGACAAATACAATTTCGTAAAAACCAGTTCCCTTTCTCCGGTTGATACGACTACCCCCGGTATTTTCGTGTGCGGGTGCGCAGAGTCTCCCATGGACGTGCCAGAGTCGGTGGCCCAGGCATCAAGCGCTGCGGAACGCGCCGCTGAAATCGCGTTTCAACCGGGAAATGAAAAGGAGAAAGCCGTTGCCTGAGAAAAATGATGATATCAGGATCGGGGTGTTTGTCTGCGATTGCGGTTCCAATATCGCCGGCTACCTGGATACCCAAGAGCTCGCAGATTATGCGGAAACCCTGCCCCATGTAGCGTTCGTACAGAGGAACCTCTATACATGTTCCGAGGGCGGTATTAACGAAATCAAGAAGGGAATACAGGAGCAGAATCTCAACCGGGTGGTGGTTGCTTCCTGCACACCCAGGACACATGAACCGCTGTTCCGGAGTTCCTGCGGAGAGGTTGGGTTAAACCCGTACCTCTTTGAAATGGTCAACATCCGTGACCAGTGCTCCTGGGTACACATGAAGGAAAAGGAAGTCGGCACCACCAAGGCCAAGGACCTCATACGTATGGGAGTCGCAAAGGCGGCCCTCTTGGAACCCCAGGAACCAATTACTTCCGAGGTAGAGATACGGGCCCTTGTGATAGGAGGAGGTATAGCCGGCATGACCACTGCACTTGCATTCGCCAATCGCGGATACGAAGTGGTCCTCGTTGAAAAGGGAGAATCCCTCGGGGGTATGCTGAATTCACTGAACAAACTGGGGCCCACTATGATGGAGGCACACACCCTGGCCGAGGATAAAATTCAGGCCATAACCGAGCAATCCAACATCACCGTTTTTACGAAGGCAACGGTCACCGAAGTCCAGGGGTTCATCGGAAAATACAAGGTGGATATTGAAACGGAATCGGGAATCAAAAAAATCGACATCGGTGTGATTGTTGTGGCTACAGGTGCCCGTTCCTTTATTCCCGAGGGTCTCTACGGCTATGATGGAAAGCGTGTCATCACCCAGCTTGAGATGGAAAAGCTCCTCAAAGACGGCCTGGAACCGGGCGTCAAGAACATTGTCATGATCCAGTGTGTGGGATGCCGCAACGAAGAAAGGCCCTATTGTTCCAGGATCTGCTGCCAGACCGCGGTCAAAAATGCAATTTTGATAAAGGAACAAGACCCGAGCGCAAAGGTATCCGTCATTTACCGGGATATGCAGATGTACGGTGTGGAAAACGAGGAAATGTTCCGGGATTCCAAGGCAAAAGGGGTACGGTATATCAATTACGATCCTGCAAACCCTCCAGAGGTAGAATCCGATAATGTCATGGTGCATCATGCCCTACTGGGCCGGGATATGCACCTGCCTGCTGATCTCGTAGTCCTTTCCACCCCCATTATCTCAAATGAGGATGCAGAAATAACTTCCCGGCTTCTCCGGGTCCCTATTGACGAAAACGGGTTTTTCATGGAAGGGCATGTCAAGCTGAAGCCCCTGGATTTTGCCACATCCGGGATATTCCTTTGCGGTAGCGCCCGTTTTCCGGCCAATATCCGGGAGGCAGTGGCGCAGGGACTGGGCGCTGCTTCCAGGGCATCCATTCCCCTGACCAAGGGTTCTGTTGTGGTGGAACCCATCATTTCCGTGCTGGCAGATG
>CAZENC010000042.1:0-14550 GCA_964513115.1 uncultured Desulfobacteraceae bacterium
TCAACTGGCAAAAGGGAGGCTTTCAACGAAACGAGAATCGCCCTCTTGAAGCTGACGTAATCATACTGGATGAGGCATCAATGATTGATACCGTCCTCATGTATCACCTTCTGAAAGCGGTTCCCTCCGGGGCCACTTTGATTATGGTGGGCGATGCAAATCAACTGCCTTCCGTTGGCCCGGGAAACGTACTCAAGGATGTTACCAGCTCGGGATCAATCCCTGTAATTGAGCTGAACGAGGTATTCAGGCAGGCAAGTAAGAGCCTTATAATAAAGAACGCACACCTAATTAATAAGGGAAAAGTCCCTGAAACAAGAGATTTCCGGGGAGATCTTGGAGATTTTTACTTCATTGAACAGGAGGACCCGGATCAGGCACTTCACATAGTCATGGAACTTGTGTGTAAACGCATTCCTCAACGGTTCAAGATGAGCCCCATGCAGGATATTCAAGTCATCACCCCCATGCACAAGGGGATCGTTGGGACGGTGAACCTGAACATGAAGCTGCAGGATTCCCTCAACCCTTCAAAAGTGGAGATAGTCAGAGGAGACAGGGTCTTTCGCCTCAACGACAAGGTAATGCAAACAAGGAATAACTATGAAAAAGACGTCTTTAACGGGGATATTGGTCTTGTCAAATCCATAGATGAGAAAAATCAGGAGGTGGTTGTGGACTATGACGGGCGGGCTGTTACCTACGACTATTTTGAGCTTGACGAGATTATCCTTGCCTATGCAATCTCGGTTCATAAAGCCCAAGGCAGCGAATATCCGGCGGTGGTCATTCCCATTTTACCACAACACTATCTTCTTCTTCAGAGGAATCTTATATACACTGCGGTTACCCGAGGTAAGCGGCTGGTAGTCATGGTGGGTAGTAAAAAGGCCCTGGCCACTGGTGTCAGGAATGAAAGAACCCTAAAACGATATACTTATCTTGAAAAAAGATTAAAAGGCCTCTAAAGCCTCAAGGAAGCTGGCATCGCCGAAAATGAATTGGAATGTTTTTTAACATTTCCAAACGATAACAAATTTTTGATGCTTAAATTGACAATCCAAGCAGTTTTGCTGCATTCAATCCTGTGATTTGCTCAATTGCCGTAGAAGAAAGACCTGCCGATTTCATCTCATCGAAGTATCTTTGGGGTTTTATGAGGGGGTAATCGGTTCCGAAAAGAATTTTTTCAAAACCTATTATTTCTCCGGCTATCCTGTAAATTTCCGGGGTGTAAAGAAATGGTGAGGCGGCCGTGTCAAGCCAGACATTTTGAATGACTTTTTTTACTTCCTTTTTCATGAGCCCATAAAAAAAAAGCCCTCCTCCCCAGTGTGCCAGGACAATACGGTTTGCGGAATAGGTCTTGAGAAAGCCATAGATTTGACCAAGGGTCATGGGAGCCTTTCCCGGATACTCGTGTCCCACAGGTTCGTTGGTATGGAGCAAAAAAGGCGCATCGAACTGGGAACAAAGGAGCATAACGTCCGTCAAACCCTCAATGACTCCGGCAGAAAGGCCGGCGCCGTAAACAGCCAGTTCTCCCACACCTAAAAGCCCTGCCTGGAGGCATCTTTCAACCTCCCGTGGCCCGTCCGGAGACAGCGGTGAAAAACAGCAGAACCCTACAAAACGGTCAGGATAGCAATTTACCGACTCAATGATGTAGTCATTGTGTCTGCGAAAGTTCTCGGGCTTTTGCCAGGGAAAGCCGAAGATCACCGACCTCTGGATCCCTTCCTCATCCATGCTCATAAGCAGTTCCTTGGCACCTACGAGTCTTGCCTTGGAGGAGCTATAAATGGATTCGAAGGCAGGCTCGTCTGAAAAAAGACCAGCCCTGTCATCCCTGAAAAAAGAAGGAAATACATGAGTATGGAAATCTATAATCATTACAAAAGATCAATCAATGATTTATTAAGAACGTCAGGCCTAAAACCAACGATTTTCTCTCTGATCTTGCCCTTTCGATCAATCAGGAACATGGTGGGTATAGCGATGCTTCCCTCTCCAAAATAGTCCCGTATTACGTTGATATTATAGCGTAATATTTTATAGGTGATCCCAAACTTATCCCTAAATGCGCGAAGGTGCTCATTGGTAAACTGCTCACGATCATCCATGGATATCCCCAAGACAACCAATCCCTTATCCCGGTACTTTTCATGCAGCTTGCCTAATTCCGGAATGCTCACCCTGCAGGGCATACACCAGGTTGCCCAGAAATCCAGGATCACCACGTTGCCACGGTATTGCTTAAGGGATATCTCTCGTCCTGACAGGTCTGAAAGTGAAAAATCAGGGGCACTTACGTCACCGTCGCCAGCATTTTGACACCCGAAAATGGAAAAAAAAATCATGAAGATCAGTATTCTCAATTTTAATACACTGTTAAGACACATGTATCCTCCGTGCTTTTATGTTTCGTTTCCTTTTTCCATTAAGAGACAGGAAAAGGCAGGATGTTACAGAAATTAGAATCAGACAAATAGGATTTTCTTTTTTTATCCCACAGGCGTATAATATGGCAAGTAATTTAAGAGCCTGATAGAATGAATAAAATTTTTATCACATACTTGATTCTGGTCTACTTCATCCTTTCCGGCCTTTTTCTACACCCTCATAAAGCGCTGGCAGAAGAAAAGGACCTTAATGATGTTCGCCCTTCCATCCTGGCGGGCACATGGTATCCCGGGAATCCGGATGGCCTGAGCAAGGCCATTCAAGGATATTTATCAAGGGTAGAAATGACCAGCCTGGATGGGAAATTGAAGGCCCTTATTGTGCCCCATGCCGGATACGCGTATTCCGGCCCAGTTGCAGCCCATGCCTACCGGCTTCTTCAAAAAACACGGTTCAGGAGGGTGATCCTAATCGGTCCGAGCCATCGGTTGGGTTTTGCCGGGGTATCGGTAAACCTCCAACCGGGATATGAAACCCCGCTCGGTATAGTGCCGGTTGATCGGAAACTGGCCAGAAAGATCCTCAACACAGGCCCAAATACAAGGTGGCTCAGGAAGGCCCATTCAGGCGAACACTCCCTCGAAATACAGTTGCCCTTTCTGCAGACAGTTCTTCAAAACTTCAAAATTGTGCCTATCATAATGGGCCAACAGGATCCTGATACCTGTTCAAGTCTATCGAAGACAATCGCCCAGGTCCTGGCCGATGCCGAAGACACCTTGCTCATAGCCAGCACCGACCTTTCACACTTTCACACATATAATCAGGCAAAGGCGCTTGACCAGATATTTATCGATCACGTACGAATGTTTGATCCACAGGGTCTTTCCAAAGACTTGCTTTCAGGGAAATGCGAGGCATGCGGGGGAGGGCCCGCGATAACCATCCTGCTTGCGGCCCGGGATCTGGGTGCCGACCAGACCTCAATTCTCAATTATGCCAACTCAGGCGACGTAACCGGTAACAACCGCAGTGTTGTAGGCTACCTTTCCGCTGCCGTTATTAAATCATCTGATACGGGTCCACGTCCAAGACAAGATTGACACCGCTTGATTGCAGTACATTTCTTGAACTCTTCTCCACTGCCTTTAAAAGATGTTTTAAGAGTGACATGCTTTTGCTCTTGATCAGGATCTGCCACCGGTATTTTCCTTTTAGCCTTGAGATCGTTGCCTCAACAGGCCCCAGAACCTGTATCTCCTTACCCCGCTTAGTCCATCCGGCCAAAATGTCCCGGATATCCACGCCCAGCCCTTGGGCCGCTTTCTCTGTCTTATCTTTGTTATTCCCTTTAAGCCTAAGACACACCAAATGGGAGAACGGAGGGTAACTCAATTGTTGCCTTAGTTCCTTTTCTTTTTCGAAAAATGACTTGTAGTCATGAACAGTGGCAGTCTGGACTGCGTAGTGAGCGGGATTAAAGGTCTGGATAATCACTTCACCCCTCTGCTCCCCACGCCCTGCCCTCCCGGCGACCTGTGAAAGGATCTGAAAGGTCCGCTCCCCGGCCCTGAAGTCCGGAAATCCCAAGGACAGGTCGGCTGCAATAACGCCAACCAATGTAACCTTTGGAAAATCATAACCCTTTGCAATCATCTGCGTACCCACAAGAATATCTATCTCGTGCTCGCTGAATTTTTTCAAAATTTGAAAGGCCTGACCCTTCTTCCGGGTGCTGTCGGTGTCCATTCTCGCAATACGCGCCGCAGGAAACATGTCTTTAAGTTCCTGCTCGATTCTTTCAGTCCCAAATCCGTATGCCTTTATGCCCTTTCGCCCGCATGAAGGACATTTAAGCCGGGTTTCGGAATGAAATCCGCAGTAGTGGCAAACCAGACGATTTTCCTCAAGATGATAAGTAAGCGCCACGTCGCAGTTGGGACAACGGATTGACTGACCGCAAAACCGGCAGAGATACAAACTCCGAAAACCTCTCCGGTTCAGAAAAAGAATCGTCTGGTTCCCGGCCATAAGGTTTTTGTCTATGGCCTCTAGGAGCCTGGGACTGATGATCTCGTTTCCGGATTGCCTGCCCTTAAAGGATTTCATATCCACAATCTCCACATCAGGAAGAGGTCGTTTTTCAATCCTATCGGGCATGGAAAGCAAATGATATTTGCCGGTCGTGGCGTTCTGAAATGACTGGACGGACGGAGTTCCCGCGCCAAGTATCACAACAGCTTTATCCATCTTCGCCCTTACTACAGCCGCATCCCTTGCCTGGTATCGGGGACTGTTCTCCTGTTTGTAAGCTGAATCATACTCTTCATCTACTACAATGAGTCCCAGCCTGGATAAAGGGACAAACAGGGCGGAACGTGCACCGATAACCAGGTCCACCTCACCCCTGGCAGTTCGCATCCACTCATCGTATCTTTCGCCCCGGCTCAGCCTGCTGTGATAAACGGCTATCCGGTTCCCGAGCCGGGACCTGAAAATCCCCTCCATGTAAAGGGCAAGCGATATTTCCGGAACCATAATTATTGCCTGCCTGCCTGAGCTTATGGCATGCTCAACTGCCCGGTAGTAGACCTCTGTTTTGCCGCTCCCGGTCACTCCATAAAGCAAGCAGACATGAAAAGTGTGCTTATCAAGATATGACTTAATTCGATTCAGGGCCCGCCGTTGCTGCCCGTAAAGCTCGGAAGGTACAGAAGCCGCACACATAATCGTTCCGGCCGGGCTTCGGTACACAGGGCCTTTGTAACTCTCTAGGGCACCATTTTTGACCCATTTATTTACCAGATAAGACCCGTTACTGAACCTGGCCGTCAGTTCATTTAGCAGGATCGGCCCGGAATCGAAAACCGACTTCAGAAATTGGACCTCGTTTTCGGCCTTTGATGGTCTCTTCATTTTTCCAAGAACCGACCTTAGATCAATCTTTTCCTTTGGTCTTACAAATCTGCGCGTCAAAGGGCCGGCCCGCCTTTTTTGCTGGCGGTCTTCAATAATCAGCCAGCCCTTCTTTTGAAGAGGATAGATCTTCTTGAGGGGCTGTGGAAGGCGTTTTCCGGGGTGATCTTTGATCCAGGAAAGGATCTCTCTTTCCTGCGATAAGGGGGCCAGTCTGTCCAGGATGCGGGATCCCTTTTCTGTCAGGAAGGCCGTCTTGAAGGGATTAGAATTGATCCCTCCTGGCAGGGCCGACTGGATAATCTGGCCAATGGGATGCAAGTAGTAATCGGCCATCCATTCAAAAAAGGGAATCAGTTGTTTATGAAAAAGCGGCTCTGCATCCAGGATGTCCAATATCTCTTTTATGTCCCGGTCACAAACGGCGGGCAATTCTTCAAGGATATAACCGGTAACCTTTCGATTGCGAAAGGGCACCAGAACCCGACACCCTACAAGGGCCTGGGGCTCAAGGTGCTCCGGCACCTTATAGAAAAAAGTTCCCTTCACGGGAACGGATACAGCGATTTTCAGGTAGGACAGATTGTCATCATTCAATTATGATAACCTCGTAAAAAGTCGCTCTGGGCCTTTTCACTCGGCGGGGAAGGGCGTCCCCTCCCCCGCCATTTGAAGTAAATTCAAATGGTCCCACCCTCACCCTCCCGCGTTGCGGGATTGACGGACTTTTTACGAGTCCGTCAATTTTTGGATCCCTGCAGAGATCTTATTTACTGGTATTTCTCTTTTAGTAGCCTGATTATATCTCTGAGACGGTTTTCATTTGCCTCATCTTGACTGGATTCAAAATCCCTTAACGGCCTGGCTCCTTCACCTCGATCTTCAAAAACTGAAGGTTCAATGGGCACATTTATCTGCAAGTCAATAACCGAATAGCGTTCCAGGATATCTTCTCCCACAGAATAGGTAATCTGATACGGATACCACCCCTCGGCAAGCTTTTTGTATTCCTCAAACCGGACGGTCACAATCTTCTGCCCTGAACCACCCGGCACCCTGTAACTAATTAGCAGGGGAAGAAATCTCTCCTTTTCAATCAACAGCTTCGGACTACCGGCGTACCTGTCCCCTATTTGATAGGCGATCACCCCATCAAGGCGGGTGTACCAGACAGACTCAAGGTTGATGCCTATTGAAGATAAAAGCATCATAAGCGCCTTGCGGCTGTTACCCATAAACAGCCTGCGAAATGCCATATCAGGGCTGAGTCGGATGGCTGTTTTCTCTAAACCGGCCGTGCCTTCGGCGTCTGTTTTGACCTCAATTTCCGAATACAAAAACCCGGGCACCTTCAGCCATAAGATTTCCTTTATTACTGTTTCAGGCCCCTGATCATCTTGGTTTACCAAATGGGTAGACTGGGTAATAACAAGCGTCTTGATTTTGGAGAATTTGACTGCCATAAAACCAATGACCTGCTCGGCCGGCATAACGTATGCCCTGCCCTTCCCAGGCAACACGCAGGCCATGGCCGCTATAACCAAAAAAACTATAAAAAACTTTCCAGGCCCTTTTTGAACCGTTATGGCGGTTTTCAAATATCCACCTCTGCAAAAATCAGTTTTATGTCTGGTGTTGATCAACTGTGTGCATCCCGGGCATTTTTTTCCAAAAGGCCCAGTATGGCGTCTCTTACCTTACCCATCAACTGGAAAATGTCTTTCTTCGTATACCCCCCGGTGGGAATAGGTTTTCCAATAGCTATCTCGAAACCGCCCCTGTTTATTTTCAGGCTGCCCTTTGGAACAATCAAGTAACTGTTGCAGATGGCCAGCGGCACGATATCGCATCCTGACTTGATGGCCAGGTTGAATGCCCCTCTTTTGAACGGCATAAGCCTGCCATCAACGCTCCTGCTCCCCTCAGGAAAAACGACCAGGGATGCCCCGCTTTTTAACTTCTCGCCCGCCTTGTGCATACTCAGGATTGCTTCTTTCGGATCATCCCTTTCTACCCCGATGTAGCCCGCTTTTCTCATTGCCAAGCCAAAAAGCGGGATCCTCATCAATTCCCTCTTCAGGATAAACTTGAAATGAACAGGAACATAGGCCAGCAGTGCAAAAATATCAAAATAGCTCTGGTGATTAGTCATATAAATACGGGAAACCTTCGGGTCAATATTTTCATTTCCCTTTGCCGTGACCTTGATACCGCAAGACCAGAGAATCAATTTTGCCCACGGCACAGCAGCATAAAAATGTACTTTTCTCCCGGTCTTGTCAAAAAGGGAGACCAAAATGCCCCAAAGGCAAAAAAGGACGGTATGGACGCCATTAAAGGCGTGCAACCACAGAAAACGGACCATTTTTTGAGCCGCGCCCCAAAGAATTTTTGATAATATATTGACATATAATAATATTTATATTATAAAATTTTATAATTAAACTATAATTAAATATATTTATATTATGGAGGTCACCATGGCCGACTATATTGTTTGTCATAGTAAAAGAAATTCCCCGCGCCTGAATGTGCGCATATGCCAGGAAAAATGCCTACTTAAAGATAAATGCAAGGAATACATGGCCTACCTTAATGCTTCCGCGGACAAAAAACAGGCCCTGGTATTAATAGAGGACATGCCTGTTGCACTAGCCGTACCTTAACAACCCCGTTTAATTTATTCTGACAGCATTATAACAGGCCTTTTGCAACCGTCCCTATAAGTTTTATAACCGTCAACATCAGCAGTGATTCTATCACCTTTACACTCCCTGTTGAATACCATTTAAATTAAATGTTGACTGTTTTCTGCCTGGACAACATGATTCACCTGTTATCCTGTAAAGGCCTCATGGTCAGGGAATGAGCGGCATGCTTTTCATATCTTTTAGAATCCTTTTCTTCCTTGTCAGCACCACTGGATTTGGATGAATAGGAGACCACTTGTGTGGATTGGGCAATATAGCTGCCAGAAGTGCCGCCTGAGAAGCGGAGACGCTGGAGGCTGATCTATGAAAATACCTGTTTGAGGCCGCTTCAACTCCCAAAATATCTTTGCCCCAGTCCACAGTGTTGAGATAGATCTCCAGTATTCTTTCCTTTCCCCAAAATATTTCAATTAGTACAGTATAATAGGCCTCAGCCATTTTTCTGAAAAAGGTCCTCCCCTGCCAGAGAAAAACCGTCCTGGCAGACTGCATGGTAATGGTGCTTGCCCCCCTGTATCCTTTTTTCAAAGCCATGTCCTTAACCGCCTGATTCATTTCGGTAAAATCAAAACCATGATGGGAAAGAAAACGCTGATCTTCACCGGCCAGGACCGCCCTCCTGATATGTGGCGAAATCTCCTTGAGCGGCCGCCATGATCTATACAGACGATAATCCGTCACCAGATCCCCTTTTTGGATCCATTTCCAGAGTGTACTGGCGGTAAAGGGCGGATTTACGAATCTCAGCAATACCACCTGAAGAATCGTAAAAACCCACAAAACAAAAAGGGCTTTTAAAACATATCCCAGAATTCTCCGCCCAACTGATGGTCTGCTCTTACGGGCCAATTTACACTACTCCGCCTGGGTTTTTACCCTTTTCCAAGCACTTTCCATCTGTTCAGGTGTAGCCGCTTCAGGCTCAATACCAGAACCTCTCAATTCCTTTTCCATCTCTTCAAAAAGAGTCAAAAATCTCCTGTTAGAGTTCCGCAAGATATTCTCGGCATTCAATCCGTGCTCTCGGGCCAGATTCACCAAGCTTAACAGGAGTTCTCCCATTTTGTCGGAAAGCCGGTCGCTGTCCTCATTTTCCACCGCTGACCTCAGAGTTTCAAATTTCTTCTGGACCCGGTCCCAGGTTTCCCTAACATTCATTCGGTGAAAACCCGCTTTGGCCGCCCTCTCGCTCAGTCTGTGGGTCCCTAAAAGGGCCGGAAGATTCATAGGGACATCCTCCAAAAGAGAGGGGGTATCATTAAGAACTCCTTTCTCCTGCCTCTTTATCTTTGCCCAATTAAGGGCGACATCCTTCGCACTTTTTACCGTTGTTTTACCGAACACGTGAGGGTGCCTGTGAACCATCTTCTCCTCGATCTTTTCCACCACCTCAACAAAATCAAATTCCTTCCTCTCCTCCGCCAGTTGGGCCAGAAAGACAATATGAAACAGAAGATCACCCAATTCCTGACAAACATCCCCGGGCGATGATTTCTCGATCGCATCAAGAACCTCGTATGCCTCTTCTATGAGGTACATCCGTACGCTGGAATCCGTTTGCTCGGCGTCCCATGGGCAACCTCCAGGGCCTCTAAGTCGAAATACCAGATCTGAGAGGGAAACTATGGCTTTGGCTAGTCTATCGGAATCCATCTTATTTAGCAGGAGATTTGGTCTTTTTAGGGACGACCGCATCTTTCATTTGGCTGTTTCCAAGAAATTTCTTCTTCCATTGTTGGTAAAAAGACGGGGATATTAGGCCAATCATGGACTGGTAGGAAGTAATTACCAAAGGCGCCAACCTTGACTCGGCAATAAGTGGAGTCTTCGACGGAACAAAAAAGGTGAGCAATACAATTATGAGATATGTGATGATGATACCCTTTGATATGGCAAGGCCGGCACCCAGAGTTCTATCGGCCCAGCCGAAAAACGCCTTTTTCATTATCACTTTCAGGCTCCACCCCAAAAGATTGCACAAAACAAAAACTATTACGAATATCACTGCGAAGCTTATCATGGGTAGAAAATTACCGGACGGCAGATAGGCCTTCAGGTAGTTTGTCATTTGTGGTTGATAATGATTTGCAAGCCAGACACCCAGGATAACTCCTGCCAGGGAACCTACTTCCATGAAAAATCCCCGAAATATGCCCCGTACGACTAAAAAAATCATCATCGCAATTATAACCAGATCAAGGAGATTCATGATAAATTTTTTATCAGACGTTTGGCAATTTCGTCAAGGCGAATGTAGTCATGTCTACAGACATCTAATGAGGCAAGGTGTTCAAGGTGAAACACAGAGTAAAGAATCCACGCCCAAAGAGACTGTGTCACAATCCCTCCCGGTCATAAAATAGGGACTATGCTCTAAAAGGATTGACAGTTAGAGGCGGATTAACAATTCCAACAAGTGCTTGTTAGCCGGCTTAGTTTGTGGTAACACATTTCCTATTCGATTGACTGCATCTTTCTGTTACTTAACAAGATTACAAGCCCAGGCAGAACGACCATTTTTCATAGATTTCTGGACAAAATTCTTCAGGGGGCCTTATGAAAAGAGAAAAAATCGATCTTATTGCCCAGATCATCCTGGATATCAATGAAGTGAAGGACCTGGATATCCTCCTTGAGAGAGTTTTAACCAATGCACGAAGGTTTTTTAATGCCGACGCCGGGTCAATCTATTTAAAGCAGGAAGATAAATTACAGTTCAGTTATACACAGAACGATACCCTTCAAAAAAGGCTGGGGCCTGACAAAAAGCTCGTTTATAACACCTTTTTCATTCCCATTAATAATAAATCCATTGCCGGATATGTTGCCAAAAAGCGCGAGGTTGTTAACATCTCTGACGTTTACAAACTGGGCGGCTCCGAGCCCTACAGCTTTGACTCGAATTTTGATATTATCTCCGATTATAAGACTTGCTCCGTGCTCACTGTTCCCATGACCAACCAGCGAGGCGATATCTTGGGCGTTATGCAGATCATCAATGCACAGGATGATCGAGGAAAAGTCACGGTCTTCAACCGTTCCGACGAATCCCTGATCAAGCACTTCGGGGCCAGTGCAGCTCTTGCGGTGGAAAGGGCCCAGATGACCAGGGATATTATTATGCGGATGATCAGCATGGCCGAATTGAGAGATCCAAAGGAAACAGGCGCCCACGTAAATCGGGTGGCAGCATACTCTGTTGAAATCTATGAGGCATGGTCCCGCAAAAAAAACATCCCCACCGAAGAAATTAAAAGGCAGAAAGATATACTACGAATGGCTGCTATGCTGCATGACGTGGGCAAGGTGGCCATAAGCGATATGATCCTAAAAAAACCGGGCAAACTATTATCGGACGAGTTTGAAGTAATAAAGAGTCATTCCTATCTGGGTGCCAGGCTCTTTAAAAATGCCAAATCGGATTTTGATGAAATGGCGGCTGAGGTAGCACTTACCCATCATGAAAAATGGAATGGAACGGGGTATCCCGGACATATAGATCCCATATCAGAAGAACCCATTTCCGGCTTTGAAGGGCCTGACGGAAAACCTTTACCCAAGAAAGAAGAAGAGATCCCCCTTTTCGGAAGGATCGTTGCGGTGGCGGATGTTTATGATGCGCTGAGTTCCGTTAGGTGTTACAAAGAGATATGGAAGGAAGAACGGGTACTTGAAGAGATGCACAAATGCTCTGGAACACACTTTGCCCCCGAAATCATAGATGCCTTTTTTTCATGTATAGATGTTATAAAATCCATTAGAGAACGCTATCCCGATGAACCGGCCTAACAGCCATCAGCAATATTCGCTGTAAAATAATATCGTGCTCTCAATAATATTTTGTGACCGTGCCCCTTTTTGATTGACAATACACTATTGACAACGGAAATAATTTCCCCTATGCTCATTCGCAAATACTGAGGGAGTAGTGTTCTGCTAGTCAATTAAGGTCAGGGTCTATGAGAGAAAGGTGCCAGGCTGTGGCACCTATACACCAACTCAAACGTTTTTCGAAAGGAGAGAATTATGAAACGTCTAATTCTTCTGGTTTTTGCCATAGGCATGTTCAGTATAGCAATATGCAGCCCGGTACCCGCTTACGCAGATGATCCGGGTGTTAGAATCGGAGTACTCGTCTGTGAGGCAATCCCCGGTTCAGGTTATAACCTCCTGATTACCTCTAAGGTTGACATAAAATGTACATTTGAAGATCCCGCGGGTAATAAGGAATACTACGTAGGTGAGACAGGCATCGGTCTCGGCGTCGACCTAGGCTTCAAGTCAAGGTCGACGATTGCTTTCACTGTTATTAGTGTGACTTCTGACTACAAAATCGGCTCCTATGCCCTTGCCGGCAAATATATTGGAGGAAAGGCTTCCGCCGCCCTGGGAGTGGGTGCTGGCGTGGCCGTCCTCGTTGGAGGAGGTGCAAAGAACTTCTCCCTGCAGCCGCTGGCCCTGGAAGGGTGTGAAGGCATTAACGTAGCAGGCGGCCTCGGTTACCTGTATCTCGAGCCTGATCCCAGATATAAACGCTAAGCAATCCGCCTCCGAAAGCTGTTGCTGCCTGCTTTTGGCCATAGGCCGCAGAGCGGGGACAGATGCACGAAAGGCATCTTCCCGTGAAATTAAACCGTATTAATCAAGGCGGTTGAAGCCTTTTTCTTCAGCCGCCTTTTATTTTATTCCTCCCTCTTCCGTCTCCTGTCCAACATATTCTCATTTTTTCAATAGTAACGGGTTGAAACTCGTATTGTAGTCATACACATCCATGCCATCATGGCGCTTCAAAAATCCCACTGAAATATAAGTTAAAGGTGTGGCTGCGGCCTCGTAGGCCGATTTAATTAACCACTGGGTAATGACAGCCAACGCCAGGGCCTTTGATGGAATGGTTCCTGCAAATGCCAGCGTGATAAAAACCATGGAATCAAAACCTTGACCTACCAGGGTGGAGCCTATTGTACGCATCCATAACCAGCGACCATTTGTAACGATCTTCATCTTGGCCATGACAAAGGCATTAAAAAATTCTCCAATCAGATAGGCCAGAAAAGAGGCCGCAAGGAGCCTGGGAGTAAAGCCCAAAATGCGTTCATAGGCGAGCTGTGCATCCCAGAACGAAGCTGGAGGCATGACTTTGCCAAGCCAGACGGCAATGACCACTATAAAATTACAAAAAAAGCCGAGCCATATAACCCTCCTGGCCTGAGCATACCCGTATACCTCAGTCAGGATGTCACCGCTAATGTAACTGACGGGAAATATCAGAATACCTGCTGGCAAAACCAGTCCAAAAATATTTACCAGTTTCACGGAAATGATATTGGCCGTTACCAGGCAGGTCACAAATATTGCAACCACAAAAACGAACCAGTAAGAATAACGTGGCTCTCCATTTACCGTCTGTTTTTTCTGATTTGTATCCGTTTTCGTCATTGCTTTTGTTCTGCAGGAATTCACCGCCGAAAAGACTCATCCGCCCAATATCAGCCCGGCTGATGCTCTTTTCTTAAAAGGTCATTCACGGCCTTGACAGGGTTGAATGTGATGGCTGGAACCTCCACAAAAAGGGTGATCCACCTGGCCATGCCGCCGTTCCAGAGACCCGGATGTTCCAGTGCCTTCAGTTCCCTTCCGTCTTTTGATTTTTTAGATATAAAAACAGCGTTCTGGTCCACAAACTGGCGAAGATCAAAAGGTTTTCCCTTGCAGTTTCGCACACCGCACACCAGATCAACGGGATTAAAGTGCGTGGAAGAGCTCAAAATGGCCTGCTGCTCATTAGAACCGGGATCGATCTGGGCTGTTTCCACGATCTGAAGGCTGATCTCATTTGTCGTGTCTTTCACCCAGAAAGGCCCTCCGCCCGGCTCACCCTCACTTTTCACCATTCCGCAGATCCTAATGGGCCGATTGAGTTTTTCCATAAAAAATGACCTTTTTGCGTCCGGGGACTCATTTTCAACAGGGACGGGAATATCCACGCAAAGGTCATCTCTCATGAAGTCCGCCACATGCTCCAGAAAGGATTCATCCGCGTTGCCTGATAACAGCCTCTCCATGTAGTTGAAAACCTTTTTTTGAAGCAGGACAAGGTACCCGCATAATATCTTCTTCCACTTAAATGTTTCAGGTTTGAGGCGGTCAGGAACCACATTGTCTATGTTCTTGATGAATACGATATCCCCGTTAAGTTCGTTCAGATTTTCTATCAGGGCACCGTGACCTCCAGGGCGAAACAGGAGTTCCCCATTGCCTTGACGAAAGGGTCTGTTCTTCAGGTCTACCGCAATAGTGTCTGTGGATCTTTTCTGTACGGAAAACGTCACCTCAAATATGGTACCGAATTCTTGCTGGTAGTGGGGCCTGATTTTCTCAATCATGGTCTCAAACGCTTCCAAATGTTCTCGCGATACAGTAAAATGAAGGATACACCGTCCATTTTTGTTAACAACATAGGAAGCAGCTTCTACTAGGTGCTCCTCAAAAGCGGTACGGGTTTTTTGCTCATAATCAT
>CAZENC010000043.1:0-14458 GCA_964513115.1 uncultured Desulfobacteraceae bacterium
CACTGGCGCGGTTAAACCACCATTCCAGAAGGCCTTTGATTTGAGATGAAGGGGCAAAGAATACGTAAACGCCCTTTGCGAGGGCCAGAATTCCCAGGATAACAGCCAACCAGAATACCCTTTCGCAATAAAAGGAACCCACCACGAGAATCACGCCGAAAATAACAGGAATCACGGCCATCCACTTGACATTATCTCTTAAGAACAGCTTTTTATAAAACTCCCTGGTTCCCTCTGTATAAATTACAAGAAACACTCCCACGACAATCCAAAGGATGGAAATAATATACAATACTATATTCATCTTATCCTCCTTAATATAAAAACCATCATACTTTGTTGGCAAGTTCCTCGGCCATCCTTTTCTTTTCTTCCAGATTCGTTATCCTGTAAAGAACCATCATCTGGTTCTGGCTCGGGCCGGAACCCTGGTAGGTACCGACTCCATGCAGTCCGGCAACCCAGTTTTGAAGGAATTTCATCAATCTCATTCTCTTATCCGCCGGGGCGGCAGACTTGAGGTATTTAGCCATATATTCCTTTATTTCGGGGTTTTCCAGCTCCATCTCACCGGGCAATGTGACTGCGACACCCCCCGCAATATCACCGGCCAGGGCAAGAACTTCCCAAAACCCGTCATTTGTATTCAGTTTGGCTATATTGCTCATCGCCTCATCCGGCATGAAGACGCCGGATCCCTCTGGCTCCTCCTTGCCCAGGTATGCCGCAGCAATGGCGCAGGCAAGTGATGTTTCGTTTAATTGGATCATTCGTGTGATTTTTTGTGCAATGTGAGACACCTTCTGCAGTCCATTATATTCCGCTATAAGTTGAGTTGCACCAATAATCAGATCCATAAACCCAACTTTGCATGCACCACCGCAATTCATGCGGTGTGTCTTGGCAAACCTGGTAATAAAACTCTGGGTGTACTCCGCCTCCCCGCACATGAATACCCTTTCCCAGGGAACAAACACGTGATCAAAAATCACAAGGCAGGTCTCCCGCTGACCGTATATGGGATTGCCAATATGCCCGATATTCTCTGCATACTCTCGTTCCACGCTGAACGGATTATACTGTGCAACATAGGTCATGCCCTCCGCCCCGTTGGGAATAACAAACGCAAGGGCATAGTCTTCCTCCCCTTTCCGGCAGGAGATTCCTGGTAAAACAAGGGTCTCATCCGCTGCATAGGCCCCTGTTGCATGCTGTTTTGCACCATTTACCACGATTCCGTCGGCCTTTTTTTCCACAACATGAACATATGAATCGGGATCCTGTTCAAGGGGTCTCTTGCTACGATCTCCCTTTGTATCGGTAACAGACCCGCTTACCACCAGATCATTCCCCTGTGCATACTTGAGGTATTCATTGAATCTTTGATGGTACTCCGTACCCTTATCCTCGTCTATCTCCCAGGTAGTTGCTGCAAGGGATGGAAGCATTTCGTTCCCGGGACAACGGTAGTTGCAAGTACCCAGTTTTTGACTACTCAAACGGGCCATGTCCAGACGTTTCTGGAGATCTTGTTTGCTTTGATGAATATGCAGGGCACGGTTGATCCTTTCACCTGTCAGGTGAGATTCAGCGGTCATGATATCTGAATATTTGGGGTCCTTTGTCAGCTCGTATACTCGAGCTGTCGCCTCGATTACTCCCCTGGTTACGGGATGATCTGTTAAAATTTCAACCTTCTTGCCGCCCATAAAGAGTCTTGGTCTGAGTTTTGCGATTCGTTCGCGATATTGTTCTGCTGTATTAATGGCCATTTTATCCTCCGTTCATCTTATTATGAGTTCTTTCATCTTGGCGCAGTGTATGATACTGATTGTTTTTGGTCAATACAAGAGAACCGGAATTCAGGGCCGCCATTTAAAGAGATGATAATCTTTTCTGATTTAGCGTATTCATGCAAATAGAAATCCTTGGGGCTGAATCCTTAGGCGTAAGAGGCCTTTGCTGCTCTGTAAAAACAGAACAAAGGAACATACTCATAGACCCTGGTGTAGCTTTGGGCTACATGAGAAATAAATTGCTTCCACATCCCGTGCAAATAGCAGTTGATGAAAAAATACAAAAAAAAATCATATGCGCATGGGAAAATGCTTCCGATGTCGTTATCAGCCATTTCCATGGAGACCATGTCCCGCTGGCAAATGCCAATCCCTATCAACTGGATATAAGAAAATTATCAGGACTGAATCAAAATATAAAAATATGGACCAAGAATTCCTGCCATTTTTCTCCTACTGAAGAAAAGCGGGCAAAGTGTTTTTCTTCTTTCCTGCAAGCTGATCCGATTCCAGCTGAAGGCAAAAATAGTGGGCCCATGGCGTTTTCCGGGGCCATACCCCATGGAAATTCAGATAACAATTTGGAAACGGTTGTGATGACAAGGATTGAAGAAGACAAGGTCTTTGTTCATGCGTCCGATATCCAGCTTCTCGATGATGAAACCGTTTCCTATATTTTGGCCTGGAAACCGGACATCCTGCTGGTAGGAGGTCCTGCGCTCTATTTGTCCAGATTATCTGATGAGCTTATTGAAAGAGCCTGGAATAACGCTGTAAGGCTTTCTCAAGCCACTGATACGCTGATTCTTGATCACCATCTTATGAGGAGCCACGAAGGACTTGAATGGGTAACACGACTGGCATCCCGGACCAGTAAGTCGGTTATGTGTGCGGCGGATTTTATGCGCACACCCAGACTGCTACTCGAGGCCAATCGTAGGGATATATACAAAAAATTGCCCGTCCCATCAGGATGGCATGAAGATTATGCCAAGGGCAAAGTCACTACTGACTATTTTTGGTTTGCAGCAAAATCCTCATCACTTATCACGATAACTTAAAGTAAAGAATTAATGCCCAAAGGACGTGGCTTTGTGTTGAGGCCCAAGCCTGCCCGCCGGACCCGCCAAACAAAAGGCGGACAAGCGGCAGGCCGGGCTCATGGCGCAAGGGACAGGAAGGGCCTTTTTTCTGTGATCATGCATGTTCAGTCCAACAATATATGATACGGACTACGAGTACATACCAAGGGATGCGAAGGTATGGGACTCTTCGAAAGGACGCATCTTTCGGATAAAAGTCCCTCTCCTCCGTGCCGCGGCCCGAGTCGTGGTCTGCACAGCCACAGCCTAATGGTATCCCAAATTTCTCGGTTCCAGCAGACCCGCCAGAAAGACGGCGGGCAAGCAGCAGGGAGGGCCGCTTGTCCATCCTGCGCAGTAGTCTGCTACGGAGGACGGGTAGCGTAGGAGTAGATGCGGACTGGAGAAGAGTGCCATGCCGGCAAGCTCGGCCTCCGGCCCCGCTTCCAGCCCGCAGGGCTTCCAGGCCGGAGGGTAGGGCCTACGCCCCGGAAGGGAATCGAGGAAAAGGTCTCAACGACACGCTTCCCCATGATTCGGCAAACTTTGAGGCATTCACCCACTGGCTAACCCCCGTGGTCTTCTGCGTGTTCTTGATAGAAAACAATGGTCATTATGCGTTTTAGTTTTTGATATCGTAATAAAATCATGATATTATGGGATAAAAATTGCCGAAATTTGGCATACTGAAATATGGGTCAAATGGAGTCCTGACCCATCTTGGATGCAAACCACCTCTTGACAAAGCTCATAGCGTACATTGGAGGATCGGGACAATGGCTTCCCTGAGCACAGGGATACAAAAAAGGCTTTTTGCCATACTTGCTGCAATTTTCCTGGTGGTCCTTTCGGGAAGCACAGGCTATTACATCATCTTTGGTGGAGAGCCTAAATTCATGGATTGCGTCTACATGACAGTCATCTCTCTTACTACTGTCGGCTACGGTGAAGTACTTGAAATAACAGGGAATGTCCCAGCACAGGTCTTCAGCATGACCCTCATTATCTTTGGTATGGGTATAATCCTGTATGGGATCAGTACGCTTACGGCGCTGATCGTTGAGGGCGAGGTATCGGGAATCCTGAGGAGGAAAAGGATGGAAAAAAAGATCAATAAGCTGTCCAACCACTACATCGTCTGTGGGGGCGGAGAAACAGGCCGCCATGTGCTCCGTGAATTGATAACAAACAGGGAACAGGCGGTACTGATTGAGCAGGATGATCAACGTATAAAGCTGTGCGAGGAATTGGGGGACATCCTCTATGTTCGTGGCGATTCCACGGAAGACGACAACCTGACAGCTGCCGGTATCAAAAAGGCCGCCGGTATCATTATTACTCTCCCGTACGATAAGGACAATGTCTATATAACCATGACCGCACGGATGCTCAATCCGAAAATACGTATTATCAGCCGTATGGTAGACACGAAAATAGAGCCAAAGCTTCGCAATGCCGGGGCAGACGGGGTAGTCTCTCCAAATTTTATCGGCGGAATGCGCATGGCCTCGGAAATGATCCGGCCTGCAGCCGTCAACTTCCTTGACAGGATGCTTCGAAGCAGGGAGGGGAACCTGAGGATCAACCAGATCACCATATCCTCAGGTTCTGATTTCGTTGGAAAG
This sequence comes from uncultured Desulfobacteraceae bacterium, assembly GCA_964513115.1. Taxonomy (GTDB): domain Bacteria; phylum Desulfobacterota; class DSM-4660; order Desulfatiglandales; family Desulfatiglandaceae; genus JAFDHL01. The sequence goes on from CAZENC010000043.1 coordinate 4,504, forward strand.
ACAATCAAGACAGCGCGCCTTAAAGACAAGTACAACATTATGGTACTTGCCTGCCAGGAACAGGGGAAAAAGGACTTCCTTATCAATCCCCCTTCTTCCACACCCCTTGCCGGGGGAACAACACTGATGGTCATGGGTAATGTGGAAACAATAAAAGAAGTGCGGGCTATAGTATAGCCTGACTATCTGTCCCCGGTTCCCCTTTTCTGAATTCGCTCCCATATATTCTTTACCCTGGCCCGGGCATTCAGTAAATAGGCAGACTCAGGCTGTTTGGGCAAGGGCCTGGGATCCCATTCCTCAGCCTTGATCCTTTCCACGGTTCGTTCTATGTCACCCTTCTCATCCAGCAACACCCTTTCCACCATGGAAACATATGAAGAAGCCTGTTTAAGAGAATTCCCTATGTGTCTTTTCGCGTCCGGACCCGTAAGGATAAACCTGTGCCCAAGGCAGATAATTTGAGGGTCCAGTCGGGCCAGCTTTTTCATGGAACTGCAATAGGCATCGTAGTCTACGAGAAATTCGGTTTGAATGTAGCCTGTACCGTCATCGGTCCCTACCGCCTCCGATGCCACGAGAATCTTCTTTTCAGGCACCCAGTAGCTCATAAAATCCCAGGTATGTCCGGGGGTACTTATAGCTTTTAGCGTATACTCCTTCCCGAGCTCGAAAGTATCATCCGAAGACAGGGTCATATCAAGATCAAAGGGTTCAAAAGGAGCCTCGTAGATCGAATCCACGCCCCACTCCCGTATCATTTGCCTTGCTTCTTCATTAAGTTCCCTGATCAATTCAACAGCCCTGCTCCTGCCCAGTATCTCCCCTGCCCGCACGGAACCACATATCCGCATTTCCGGCCACACACTCTTTAGATAGCCTGCGGCCCCCACATGATCAAAGTGGGCGTGGGTCAAAAAAAGGTAGGCCGGGGTACGCCCTCCAAGAATATCTTTAATATCCTTTTCATAGGCTCGGGCAAAGGCCGTAAAACCTGCATCAAATAGGACCGGAACGGATCCGTCCAAGAGATACACCGGCCCACCCGAATTTCCCAGGGCATAAAAGCCGTCAACGATTTTTCCGGTTTGGTCTATACGCATTTTCTACTGGATTGTACCTCCCTCAATTTTTCAATTCCTGAACGTGGATCAGTCTTCCCATGGATTTGGTTGACTTTAAATTCCGCAATCCATAGCTCAAAAAAGAATTCTGTTGATTTAAATTTGTTGAGGTGTGGATTTGTGACCTACTGATGCTCTTATGCTGCGGTATCCTCCGGGACATACTTCCTGAGGTGGGATAATTCAGCGGGCCATTTTTTCGGGTCCTGTTCGGTCAAGAATATCTTCACCTGCTCGTCATGAAGGCCCTCAAACTCTTTATGGGGAATTATACCTTCCCCCATCATCCTGAATCTGGATTTGATTGTTCTGGGCGATGACCTTTTCCCCTGCGTCACGCTTGCCACCCCCTTATAGCTCTTTAGATCATAAAACTATTTTCAAAACAAGAAAAAACAATATGTAAAATGCCACTTAATCTCCACTGCATAAAAAACGGGTCTTTATCATTCTAAATAAAAACCCGTTTGTCGAATTTTTAGGAATCAGGCTCAGTTAACCCAAATTATCAGAGAGCACTGATAATGGCCTCAACCGTCACATCGATATCTAACCTACCTGTATTGAAAACAAAATCATAATTGAGGGAATCACATATGTCCGCATAGAAATACCTCTTGATGAATGCTCTCCGATCAGATTCTGTCTTGAGAACCCGGCGTCTTGCATCCTCTTCAGGTATTCCAAAATCCCGGGCCACATTACGAACTCTCGTTTCCAGCGGCGCGACAATGCGTACCCTTAATCTATCAGACGGCGGCAGGATAAAATTGGCCCCTCTACCCAAAATGACTGCGTTGCCGTGTTTTCCTATTGTGCCTATAACCTTCACGAGATGTTTCAGATATTGATCAGGCCACAAGTGCTTCTCATAGACAAGAGTAGCAATCCAGTCCTGCAAAACTGTAAAGGCCCTTTCATCCAGGGTTAAAATTAAATTTGTACTAACATGCGCACTTTTAACCATCTCGCGGATAATTTCACGATCAAATAGAGCAAGTCCAAGGCGCTCTGCGAGCCTTTCAGCAACGATCATTCCTCCGCTTCCTGGCTCCCTGCAAATGGTTATGACTGGCAAAGCGATTTTTTTTGCCCTTTCCTGAGCCCGCTGTTGTTCCCATTTTCTCACCTGTTCGTCTATGATCTTCTCAAGGGTTTTGGTTGTCATACTGTCCCCCTCTTTTTTCAAGGACGGCGTGCCTTTGATTTGGGAAACTGCAACATCTCGGAATCGCCTGAACAAGGTTTCTAAGACTACCCACCACCCCTCCGCCATCTCTGCTATGCAGGATCGGCAGTGGATTTACAGGTGTTAAATGCCAATTTAACATATATTAAATTGAAAGCGTAAACTGACTTTCAGTGTCTAGCCATCTTTTCCAATACCTTTTGCTGGGCTCCCTCCTTATGACTTGCTTATTCGAGAGGAGTCGTTAGCCTTAGCATTGCCTCTTTTGAGTACCCAATTATCTCCCAGGCATCTTTGTAAACCGGTTTTCCGTTACTATCAAAAGGATCGATGAGAACCTTTCTATTAAAAAAAGGAGAAGGCTTCACATGACAATCTTTGCACCCTTTGGATCCCAGCGCGGATTTCCCGCCAAGAATGTTGTGGCTGAGATCAAAAGGCTCGCAGCATTGAAATCCACCTTCGTGAGTAGGCATCGGAGCCCTATGCAATCCGCCAAATTCGAGGTAGTAAATCACCCCGCCCTTTACAAGAACAGGCGTATGGTAGACGAGACGACATCCAAACCTGTCTCTGGCTTGGGATAGCGCGTTGAGGTAGGTCTTTATTTCCTCCGTCCTATTGACCTCTTTTGAACCGTCTAGTGCTTCAGTGAGTGTGCAATTGGTGACAGAAAAATGGTTCTCTGAATCGGCACCCGTAAAATCCCTGATTCGCCACAGAATAATAGGGATAACACGATGAGAATCCCTATCCCAATCTCCCCACCAAATAACCTGCATTGGGTTGATGGGCTTGATTTTTCCATTATATCTCACAAACCCAGGGTACCATCTGTCTTTCGTGATGCTCTTAAAGGCTTTATGCGTACTTGATGAATCCTGGGACAAGAACGCTTTTGTCGAATATCGAATGCTATGTCCGCTTGTCGCATTGTCGATGACTGCGATTGCAGGCTTTGTCTTGTAAGGGATATGGCAGGTCTCGCAAGCCATTTTTTTGATATGCAAATCTGGAAACTTGTGTTCTGGCTTTGGAGCCCGGTTGTCTGCTCCTTTGAGATGACAATCTGCGCAGCCTTTCATGCTCCCATCAAGGTCGTCCCGCCCAGAGCCAAGTAATATATCGCCTTTTGCAATTTCATGGTCTTCTCCACTTGTGTGACAGTATGTACAAGACAAACCATTTAATTTGTGAATATCCGTTTTGGTGTTCCAACTCCGCCCTCTCTTTATCAGATCAGGAGTACTGTGACAATTCCAGCAGTTCTTATCATGGACTTCCTTGGTTATAAATGAAGCCAATCTGCTAGAATCTGCCGTTTTGGTTCGGCTGTAATCCAGGTGAAAATTGACGGCTTTTGCCGGAAGCGATGGATCCTTCGGCTCAGAAACCTTAAGATTGCGATACCATCCTGCACCTATCGCAGGAGCCTCGTAAAAAAATCCACCCCTGATAGCAAGTGCCCTCGCCTTCCAATTGTATCCTTTCAGATGACAGAGCAGGCAGTCAGCTTCGAGAACCCCGCTACTAAGCCAGTCAGACTGATAGTAGTCACCGTCAAGATAATTGTCCCCCTTTGGGACGATGTCGTTCTTCGGGTCTTTTGCAGAAGTATCGTATCGGTTTCCTTTGCGGTCATATTCACAACCGCCTCCTCCTGGATGGCATACACCGCACATTTTCACCCAGGTGTAGGAGGTTTTGTCGATGTCACAACGCCTCATATTCACTTTCCTGGCCAACTGGCTGGAATCCGAAGAAGGCGGTCACCACTTGCCATACATACCATTTGAGATGAGCCAGGGGTTCTTAGAATCCATGTCGTCTCTCACAACTAGCTTCCCTTTGGCATCTGTTCGACCATGTTGAAAATGATAAGCATTAGTTATTTCCTCGTAACAATGGCATTCACCACAGGTATTTCGCGGACTGTAAGGGATACCGGTTCCTGGAGGGATTTCATTGCCATCGCGGTCAATGAGTATGACTTCCGGATGATCAGATTCCTCTACACTAATCGAAACGGCAGGTACAAAAAGGAACAAAAAGAAACATGAGACAAAGACTAAAGCGAAATTTATCATTTTAAGCTTCTTCCCGTGTATGAGGGGCATTTACGAACCATTTTACTTGGGTTGGTCATGCTTTTCATCCAATGCATATTTGACTGTGTAAATTATAAGACCCTCCCTAATTTTTAAAACAGCATGATCCATGCCAAAAAACCGGCGATGCCATGCAACAGTTATTAGAAATTAACTTACTGTAAATGCTAAGTTCTTAGAGAACGACCTTTCTGTTTGGGCGTACTTCACCTTTTTTGTTGCATCCATAGTGTTAAACTGTTAATTAACAGGTGTTAAACCATCACTCGGGGAAGAGATATGTTTATAAAGGATCTTGGCCGCTATTTGGAAACGGTTTTTGACACGATACAGGACGGGCTCATAATCGTGGATAATACCGGGACTATCGTCTCCGTCAATCAGGGCCTTGAAACCTTAACGGGCTACGCCAACGAAGACTTGATTGGGAGCCCTTGCTCGGCATTGAACTGTGACATCTGCGAGATAGCCCGGGACACCAATAGGGGTCATTGGTGCGTTTTGTTCAAGGCCGGCAGCCTGAGGATGCGCAGGTGCACATTAACCAAAAGGGACGGAAGCCGTGTTCAAGTATTGAAGAATGCCTCCCTTCTTAGGAACAAGAAGGGTGAAGTGATAGGTGCCGTAGAGACGCTGACGGATATCACAGATATTTGTGAAAAAGAAAACCACATTGAAGCCTTACTACGAGAACTACGGGCAGAGGACGGTTTTCATGGGATGCTGGGTTCTTCGACTTTAATGCAAAACCTTTTTAGCTTGATCATCAATGCCAAAAAATCGGATGCGCCGGTAATAATTTTTGGAGAAAGCGGAACAGGAAAGGAACTGGTTGCAAGGGCTATTCATGAGACTGGTGCTCGCAGAAGAAACCCCTTTGTGAAGGTGAATTGTGCCGCTCTGAACGAATTCTTATTAGAGAGCGAATTGTTCGGACATGTCAAGGGAGCTTTTACCAATGCCTATAGGACAAGAAAAGGAAGGTTTGAGGCTGCTCAAGAAGGCGATATTTTTCTTGACGAAATCGGAGACCTGCCCCTGAGCACACAGGTAAAACTGCTTCGCGTACTGGAAGAAAAAGTCATTGAGCGCGTTGGTGAAAACAGGCCAATCTATGTTGACGTGAGGATTATCTCGTCCACTAACAAAAATCTAAACCGACTTGTAGAAAAGGGGCTTTTTCGGGAGGATCTCTTTTACAGGATCAATGTGGTACCGATTAGCGTGCCTTTACTAAGGGAACGGGTGGAGGACATTCCTTTGCTGGTGGACTCTTTTTTCAGAAGAATTCAAATGAAAAGCGGAAAGGAGATCCAAGGGGTTTCCAATGAAGTAATGACCATGCTGGTTGAGTACCACTGGCCCGGGAATGTGAGGGAATTGAAGGGTGCCTTGGAGTATGCCTTTGTCTCATGCAATGATTCCATGATTCAGCCCTATCACCTCCCTCCGAACATTCTCCGGAGAAGGAAAGTGTTGAGCAAGTCAAGGTCCGTCTTTTTAGACCATGATGAGACCAAGAAAAGGCAGCTTCAGGATGCCCTGGAAAAGGCCGATGGAAATCAGTCCGAAGCAGCCCGGGTTCTTGGTGTTTCGAGGGTGACGGTCTGGAACCAGATGAAAAAATTCAACATTTCTCTCAAACGAAAGATAGGAACTTAGGAAAAGATTTTTTTACGGATTTCCAGCGCCTCTTTGAGATCATTTAGACGGGCACGCCAGTAGTGTTCTATTGGTTTTTCCATACTGTCCTCAAATTTGTTATAGTTTAGGCTTGCTCACCGCTGTTACAACTGCCAGGCATCCCCGTGAAAGATAAATCCCTTCCAGGTCAGACAGGATCACAACAACCATTTCAATATCCGCAAACCTATGCAGTGTTCGCAGGTGAGCATTTAGACTGTTCTTGTTCTTGATCACACTTGCATACTCGAAAATTAAACCGCATTTTTCGCTCCAGCTCACAATCCCAGATCCTCGTTAATCAAAACCACCTTTACCCGCCCTTTGGGAAACGATTTTTCGGTAATTGTCCATGTGTTGCAGATTCGATCCGGGCTATTGCAATCCTGGCAGCGGGAGTCTTTAACGCACGGCGTTTTCTTGTCGAGCCGCATGGCGTTCGCAGGGGCTACGTAATCTCTGATACGGAACATGGCCTCCTCGAGATCCGGGACAATCTTATTTCGGCCCATACAAATGACCACCTGCTTGGGGCCAAAGGTAATGGCCGCAACTCGGTTGCCATACATGTCCAGGTTAACAAGCTGCCCTGCTTCAGTTACCGCATTGGTTCCGCTAAAAAAAAGATCTACCAGAAGACCCTCCCTCCTCTGTTCCAGTTTTTTTTCATCGGGAATGCTTTTGTCGAATACATCGATAATCTTGAGCCCCGTATGATCCTTCAGGGCTTCGTAAAGCCCTGTTGCCATGAAGGTCATGGAGCCTCCCCAGGAAATACTCTTTGGTCTTGATTTTGGCAGTATTTGCTTGAGCACAATGTCCCTTGCGTGCGTTCCGCTATCCGCGATAAAAACCTCGAAATTGTTATCCTCCAGCGCCTCTTTCAGATCATTTAGACGGGCACGCCAGTAGTGTTCTATTGGTTTTTCCATACTGTCCTCCAATTTGTTATATTTTAGGCTTGCTCAACGCTCTTCCTGTGAAGATTTATCAATATCAACGATTCTGACACCCTGGACATAATCCTTTGTTTCATATTTCGTAATCCCCATAAGCTTTCTGGTAATATCACCCATCCTTCTGGTCTGATCCATAATCTTTTTGAATCTTTCGCTCATGGGATCATCTTTTTCGGTCTCCATTAACGTTGTTTCGCAATAACTCAAAATGCTCTGTATGGGCTGATTTAATTCGTGACACACAGCACCTGCCGTTTCAAGCAGGGCTTGGAGCCTCTCCCTATTGACACGTTCCTCCTCGGCCCTCATCTCCTTTGTTACAACTGTCAGGCATCCCCTTGAAATATAGATCCCTTCCCGTTCATAGGCTTCCACGGTTGCAATGTCCTTCAGCCACATAATCCTATTCTCTTCAAGGGAAATTTTATAGACCGCATCGATAGTTCCCGCTTTTTTGACGTCCTCACGTATCATTTTTCTGGCACTATCCAGTTCGTTTCGACTCATTACTTCTTTTTCGATGTCCTTATCAGCATCCGGATGTTTGTAGATACGTCGATCAAGGACACTGTTCTGAAAGAACTCTGCCACCTTTGACGGATCGCACTGAAAAAGTCTAGTAAAACGCCTGCTTACAAACTCATACCATATCTCCTTTCCCGCCTCCTCCCACGCTGAGATATAAGGGATGGCGGGATTACCCGCTTTTTCGAAGGCGCGGTAACAGGCAATATACTCCGAGACTCGCCTTTTTAGATCCACGCTGTAGTTACCTTTCAAAATCCGGCCGCAATAGTCTCTGTCAATAACCTGATCAAAATCACGATGAATTGTCATATCCTAACCCCTCACCAGTAGGACAATTATTTAAGCCATGCTTTTTTAATATACTTCCCCAATTGACCTAACGCCTTTCGGGCACCAGTGCCTCACAAAAAAATTCTACTTAAGCGAACCTTTTTTAGATTACCGAAATATTAAAAAAACCTGGATCGGCGGGTCAAGTATTATGGATCAAATGTTTGACTCACAATCCACTTTATCCTACACTCCCTCCAGCCAGTGTTGCGTCCCAGAAAAAACTTAAATAATTCAGCCAAGGTTTGTTTCTCGAAAAAGTGAGTTTAAAATCCGAAATTCGAATATCTAACTATCAAAATCCTAAACAAATCCAAATATCAAATATTTCAATGACAAAAACAAGGAAAATGGAGGCACAAGGGACAGGGCATTTTGTTTAGAACATTCGAATTCTTGTCATTAGATATTGTTTCGAATTTCGTGCTTCGGATTTCGAATTTATTTCTAATTTAGTGCTTATAATTTTTCATTTTAAAAACAAGAAAACGGTTAAACAGTCTGATTGATTTTTCTAATTTACTTTTAGGACATGATACTTGAAAAAGACATTATTAACTATGACACATATTGCAGGTGCAACACTTATCAACAGGGTTTGGTCTCGGGCACCAATCTTGAATTGTGTGGGAGGAAAAATGATAAGGCTTTCGAACAGATTTTTCCACAACGTTTTTTTTCTGCTAGCCCTGATTATGATTCCTGTTGTCTTTTCAACTCATCTACACGCCTGTGCCGGTGAGCATGACAGCCTGATCTTCATTCTCGACTCATCGGCAGCCATGTTGGATAAGGTAGAGGGCCGGGCAAAAATCGACATTTTAAAGGAGGTAATGACAAATCTGGTAAAAGAACTGCCGGATTCCGTGAACGTCGGTCTGGTTGCCTGCGGCCATCGAAAAAAGGACAACTGCCGGGATGTAGAGCAAATAATTCCACTTGGCCCGTTAGACAGAGACCGTATGATAGCTGTAATCACGGGCTTGAAACCCAAAGGGAAAGCACCAATCTCCCTTTCCATCCTCAGGGTCTTCGATTCCCTGGAGTCATTTGAAGAGAAATGCACAATCGTCCTTGTCGGCAATTGCAAAGAGACATGCACCGGCGACCCATGTAAGCTGGTAAAGAGGTTGAAGAAAATCGGCATCAAATTTGTCATGCATGTCATCGGCTTCGGTCTCTCCAGAGAGGAGAAGGTTCAATTATCCTGCATTGCCGAGGCGGGTGGAGGAAAGTATTACCCGGTAAAAGGTGCCGCCGAGTTCATGATGGCCATCAAAAAAATTATAGAGTTTGAGCCCAAACCGAACGGCCCGGCACTCTGTGTCGGCGCCACCAAAAACGGTGAAAGACTTACAGTCCATATCTCCATCCGGCAAGAAGGCAGAATCATTGCAGATGGTGAAACTTCCATTAGAAACCCGGAAAATTTCTACCTTGCTCCAGGGCTATACAGGATAAATGCAACTGATATCTCCACGGACCGGAAAAATACCCAGACAGCCATGGTTGACTTCAAAGGAATGAAATTGATTCATATATTCGACTTTAGCGAGGGCTATCTAAAGGTTAGAGTTGTTAAAAACGGTTTGCCGGCCGACGGCTTTATTTTTGTACGAAGACCCGGAACTGTAGAGCCTGTAACATCGGGGGACACCTCTGATTCCAACCCGGTTACCATCAAGCTCCAACCCGGAACCTATGACGTCGCGGTATCCGACCCTGAAAAGCCGGGGGAGCCGCCGGTATATTTCTTCGGTATCAAGATCAAGGGAGGTGAATTTTTGGAAAAGACAATCAATTTCACCGAGAGGGCCATCAAATAACCGGCTCCTGCAAATAAGCTGCAGATCATAAGGGCCTTTTTTTGATAATTAAACAACAAATAGGATTTATTGCATCCTTGAAAACCATGTCCTTTAGGCGTGGATTCTTTACTTACAGAAGGTTGGTCGATTATGAACAAAAATGAAAATCCGTTACACCACATGCTCAATCCAGATTCAGTAGCCTTTGTGGGCGCCAACAACCAGC
>CAZENC010000044.1:0-14345 GCA_964513115.1 uncultured Desulfobacteraceae bacterium
GCGCCAGAACCCTCGAATAGGTCTTTTGGTTATGGATCTGAATGTCCCAGGGACGTTCTCCCTGGATTTCAACATCGGCAAAGGAGAGTATAGTTGCAACCTTTTTTCGAAAACCATCCTCTGACATACTACGCCTGTTTATTCTTTTATTATTGGCCGATACTTTTTTAACTGTATAAAGACCTTTCGCATCAAAAATACTAGGTTCTTCTTCCGATTTTACAGGAAAAAGTCCGCCTCCCGCTTGTCCGACTTCTGTTTGGCGAGTATAGCGGGCAAGGGAAGACGATCCAAATATTAATACAATCGCAACGCTTTAGCAAGAATACCATTAACTTTTAAAAGTGGAATAAACATTGACAAGTGTCTGTGTTGATTTTAAGAAATAAAGATAGTTTCGGTTACAGTGCCGTAGAGCGGTATCACATAGCTTTTTACGAGGTTATCAATTTTGGTTACAAAAACCTGTGACGGAGAAAGCCCTTGTCCTTATTAGATCTAATCCCGTTACCCAAGTGGCGTGATATAATCGACATACTCTTTCTTGCAATTGTGGCCTATCAACTTTATGTATGGTTCAGGGGAACCAGGGCACTCCGCGTCCTTATCGGTCTTGTCGTATTAGGAGGTGTCTATTCCCTGGCCAAGTTATGGGGCCTTTTCCTGACCACATGGGTTTTCCAGATTCTGTGGCAGGTACTCGTCATTCTCCTATTGATACTCTTCCAGTCCGAGATACGGCAGGTTCTTGAGAAGGTAAGCCCTCTGCGATTTCTTCGATCGAGAAGGCGAGTTTCAAGGGATGCCCTTGCAAAGGAAATGGCAGATGTGGTTTTTGACCTCGCCCGGGAGGGGACAGGCGCCCTTATAGTTCTTGAGAGGGATGACAATCCATCAGAGTTTCTCAGTGCAGGGCAGACCATAATGGCACTCCCCGAGCCGGTATTGATAAAAAGCATATTTAATCACCACGCTCCATCACATGACGGGGCGCTTATACTTTCCCGGGGGCGCCTCACCCAGATGGGATGTATCCTGCCTTTATCTGAAAGGGAGAATTTGCCCGGGCAATACGGGACCCGACACCGGGCTGCCCTTGGTCTTTCAGAACTGACTGACGCTGTCTGCATCGTCGTTTCTGAAGAACGGGGAGAGGTGTCTACCGTGGTAGGGGGAAAAATTACAAACCAGGAAACTTCCAAAGCCCTGGCCTCAGAACTTAAAGGTTTGCTTAATATACCGGATATCCCGAACCCCACTTTCCAGGGCTTTTTAAAAGGGGCCTTTGTAAAGAACTGGGGACCAAAGCTTGGAGCCCTGATTCTTGTCACCTTTGCCTGGCTGCTTCTGGCAAGCCAGCAAGATGTAAGAACCAACATTATTGCTCAGATTCGATATAACGACCTTTCGACCGAACTGGAGCTGGATAAAAACTCCACTCAGGTGGTCAGGCTGACTCTCTCCGGCAGACGTCACATTATAAAGTCTTTGGAGAATCAGGAAGTTCGTGTCCAGGTGGACCTTGGAAAACTGTCCGCAGGTAATCACACTATAAGGCTTTCCGCCAAAAATATTGACCTTCCGATTGGTATTGTCATTGACCAGGTAATGCCTCAGAACATAGAGGTTGTTTTGAAACCCCAGGACGTTGCAAGCCCCCCCCGCATGAAGTAAGGCAAATGCGGTCAAAAACAATCAGAAATCTGCAATTATCGCCGGCATCTACAATATTGACATTTGCCGACTAATATTTAAATTTACGGCAGCACCTTATCATCTCTTATGATAATACAATATTCATGTTACGACCAAACAACATATTGAGGCACTGATGACAGACTACTCCAAGGCATCACAGGCTAAGGTTGAGATCCCTGAAGGGGTTGAATTGCTTACATTTCCGGCAAAAAAGCATGCCCCCATTATTGAATGGGAATACCCCGAATTCCAATCCCTCTGTCCTGTATCTGAAAGGCATGATCAGGGTGTTGTCACAATCCGGTATAAACCAAAAAAAAGGATCCTGGAAGGCAAGTCAGTCAGGGATTATCTAATGTCATGGAGAAACAAAAAAAACTGGCAAGAATATATCACCGAGGAAATTGCCGGCCTTTTGTATAAGGCCTGTGAACCAGATTGGTTGACGGTAACAATCAATTGGGCTCCAAGGGGAGGCATATTGGCAACGACCACATCCAGAAAGGGAAATCCTCCTTCGTCACCCTGATCCGGCCAAGCCGCAATACTTAGGAATCATACAAATTCCAAAAATGGGTGAAGATCCAAACAAATAAAGCCATTAGGTTGTATTGGGCATTGAAAATTATTTATTAAAGAGACATAATATAAATCATGGAAAACAATAATAATTACATTGAAAGAATTAATTTTAAATCCCTTATTGAAGAAGACGGGTATGATAGGCTCCAAGACAGGCTGAATGTTATAGATGTCTTTTTAGGTACAGAAAAGCACATAACCCTCGAAGAGATGTACCGTCTTGTAAAAGAAAAGGGATACGATTATGAGCCCGATTTTATAAGGCAATGCATGAAGCGAATGGTGGATCTTGGGTTTGCACAAAAGAAGCAATTCGAGGGCCAGCCCATAAGGTATGAGCATCGACATCTGGGGAGGCATCACGACCACCTTATTTGTACCAAATGCGGAAAAATCTCCGAATTCGCTAACGAGGATTTAGAGAGATTACAGCAACAAATAGCAGCCCGCAATGGTTTCTACATGCTTCAACACAAGATGGAGATTTATGGTCTTTGCTCTGAATGCCTTGCCCAAAGAAGACATTTAATGCCCCTGGTTATGGCCAAAACGGGTGAGACGGTCGTGATTCGGGAAATCGCAGGAGGACAGATGGCCCGATCCAGAATGGCGGATTTGGGGTTGCGACCCGAGGATAGTATTGAGATCATTAATAATAACGGCATGGGAAGACTGATTCTCGCCCATGATTGTACAAGGCTGGCGATCGGCAGAGGGATTGCTCAGAAGATTATGGTCTCATTGTCGGATAAAAAGAAGGATGCGGTTTGAAAAGCTTAAATATAACCTTATGCGACCTTCTGCAGTATTTCTCTGAGCCTATCACGGATGGCCCTGATAAATTTTTCCGCACCGCTTCGATGGTTGAAGCGCTTTCTTTCTTCCCGGGTTACCGCCTCAGGTATATGGCGCAATTTTAGCTTGACGATGGCCAGGTCGTCGTCCAAAAGGAATCTCTGATAAATATGATTTAAGGGAAAAACCCTGAATTCCCTCTCAGAAATGGATGCCCCCCAGTCGATGACATAAGGAAGCCCGTCATGGCCCATCAGTGTATTAGGTGCCCGCTTCAAATCACAATGTGCCAATCCCCTTTTATGGCACCTGTCTACCAGGTCTTCCAAAGCATCGAAAAATTTATCCGGTAGTTTTGTTTCCGTATCAAGGCTTTCCAGATCGGTGCTCGGTATTTCTTCTATTACAAGAGCTAACCCGTCAATAATTCTATACAGGGCAGGAATACCTTTTATATTTTCAAGTCTTTTGTAGGCTTTGGCCTCCCGCCACACAAGAAATCGCCCCACGGTATTTCGAAAAAGAAATCTGCCTGTGCTGAAGTCCTTCACAACAGCCCTAACACCATTTTCCTCCACAATACAGATCATGGGTCTTGTATTGGAGTGACGCCTTAGGATCCCACACTGCCTGTCCGGAATATCGCACAGTTTAAGAGAATCAAACATAAATTGCTCTGAAAGTTTACCGGCCCTGTGGAATATTTGTCCCGTGAAATTCGAATTATATTTCTCTGGGGCGAAAGCAGTCCACCGGTGGCGGCAAAGATTGAACTGAGATTAACCCTGCTTTAGGGACACAATCAAGGAGTTCACTTTTTGCCTGGCATCATTAAAGACACCAGAAAGGTTCAGTGAGTGATTGGCAAAAATACTCTCTGGCTTGCCATTAAAAACGATCAACGGTTCAAAATAACATCTCTTTAGGTTCTCAAGAATCTTATCGACGAGCTTCACTGAATTTTTGTCCTTCAAGACATCAATGAAGTCGATTCGTATAGCAATAAAGGACTCATGCAAGGCATAGGCAACACCCTGAGCGTAATAAAAATTATCGTCGATATGATACCAAGGAATATTAATGTCCACCATTTTTTGACCTTTAGCAGTTCCCTCGGGCTCATCTTCGACAGCTAAAGTAATTTTCATATCGCGAGGAGCATTGATCAACCGGGTGTTTACCCCACCCATTAACGAGACGTATTGATTGAGAAGTTCTGCTAAGTTGTCGGCCCTCGGGTAGAAATTGGATTTTTTAGCAATAAGATTGTTATAAAACATCCCCAGACTTTTATAGGCAAGTTTCCACTTGCTTTCAGCGGATGGAAACCACCATTTGTATGGATCATTAGAAAGAGCTGTAAAGGCTGCTTCAGCCAAAGGATCAAGCTTGTCCGTGGTTCTCATACGGGAGAGGTTGTCCCTTAACACCCTGGTATTGTATCGGACCACCTCAAGCTCTCCAATCTGGAAATTAGGCATATTATCCAAAAAGACTGTAGGCCAAAAGAGATCATTAGGCAGCCAGTTGTCATACAGTTGTTTGGCAATAATCTGATTGACCCTTATAAAGGCCGCACCTCTGACATTTCCGTCCAGTTTGCCGAGTGTGATACGGTCAGGTTTTACCGAGTTCATGACCATCACAATGACCACGAATATAACAAATCCCAATAAAAGGACCGTAATAGCAAGTCCTTTTTTTCTCCCCTTTTTTGCTTTTGATATCGTTTTCATAATTTCCTCCCGCCTTGAAAATCTTGCCACCTCTTCGCGAACGGCCCCTACCTTCCCTTTTGGCCCCGAAATATATAATACGGACCAATAGTATTAAAACACTGAAGACCAACTAATATGATACCATTTATTTTAGAAACGGTCATTACCAATTGTCAACTTGCAAAACTTTCTATTCATTTTAAAAATTCAGGATGAACTGACCTTGACAGAAGGAAAAAGGGATCTGTCAGTGTGGGGTATAAATTTTGCAGCACTGAAAAGGTTCATGAATTCCTGGTTCACGTTCAGTTCCAGATAGGTTATCCGATCACGTATCCGAAAAACATCATCTCTGGCCCGAGCTGATAAAAGTGCCTTGCTTGCGCCTTTAATAGAAGAGTTTCCCAGAGGAACATAAGTATCCAAAGGAAGGTCCGGGATCATGCCGATGGTAATAGCCGAGTGGGGCTGGATATATGAACCAAAGGTCCCGGCAATATAAAACCTGCTGATTTCACTCATGTGAATGTTCACGGTGTTGCTGATAGTAGTAAGAATAGTGTACATAGCAGCCTTAGACCTCATTAATGAGTCTATGTCCGGCTGGCTGAGGGTCAAAGGTTTACCCGTACCCGAATCTTCGTATGAAACCACAATCAAATGTTTAATACCCTCAATATCCTGAAGTCGGTCTCTGCACCTAGCTTCTACATATTTACCTCTAAGATCAATCATCCCGGACAAAAAAAGCTGGGCGACCAGATCTATTAGTCCGGAACCGCATATGCCAACTGGAGGAAAGTTCTCAATGGTCCTTATCCTGATTTCGAGTGTTTCCGAATCAATGGCTACCCTGTCAATAACCCCGGGGCCCGCCATCATACCCATACCGACTACCCCCCCTTCCAGCGCGGGACCCGCAGCACCCGCACAGGCCATGAGCCAATCCCTGTTTCCGATGACAACTTCTGCATTGGTCCCCACATCAACCAGGAAGGAAACCTCTTTCTGTTGAATCATGCCTGAGGCCAGTATGCCTGCGATCAAATCCCCACCAAAATAGCTGCCTACGTTCGGAAAGACAAGGATCGGAGCCCGGGGACTAATAGCAAGACCGATTTCACTGGACAGAATGAGCGCAGGCCTGTTTATCACGGGGATATAAGGCTCACGGCAGATCCAGTAAGGATCAAGGCCCAAAAAGAGATGTGTCATGGTTGTATTTCCGGCGACACACATTCCAACTACGGATTTCTTATCTATGCCATGCTTTTTGACGAGCGCGCCCATTTCTTCATTAAGCTTTCTAATCAAAAGGCTTTGCAATTTTGAGAGACCGTCCTCTTTGGCTGCAAAGTGAATCCGCGTCAGGATGTCAGCACCAAATTCGTTTTGCGGGTTTCTGAAGGATGTCTCATCAATGGTTTCCAGTGTTGAAAGATTCATAAGCCGCACGACCACTGTGGAGGTGCCTAAATCTACGGCAAGGACAAAGACGCCATTGGCATTTCCGCAGGGAAATATTTCTATCAGATGCCAGCTATTACGGTCTTCAAAAACAACAGCATCTCCTCGGTAATTGTACTCTCTAAGTAGGCTGGGAAGTTGTCTAACCATGGATAAGTCTATTCTTATATCCTCTGTCTCAAGCCCCTTCTTGATTCCCTTTATCAAACGGTCCACATCGGCGGTGTTATCTTTCAAACTGGGGGTTGCGATCTCGAGTCCTACTTTTTTTATCCACGGTTTGTCTTGTTTTGTCTTTCTCATGATCTTTGTTTCATTTGAATACTAATCCGTCCTTAATGCCGCTTTCTCCCAGGCATTCTTCAACCTGCGACGTGATGTTTATAAAGGCTCGTCTTGCAGGAACATTTTACCATAATTCCTCTCGATAGCTTTTCATTCCTTCCTCCTTTCAAGATCCCTAATCTCAAAACGGGAAAACCCCAGTTCTCCTTTTTACAAGTTAGAAATGGGGTCTAATTACTCAATCCACGGAAAGACGCGAGTATTTGTCAAATATACGCACAATCGGCAGGGCTTACCGAACTAAGTTTCCAAAGTCAAAACCCGATCTTCGGGTGTTTGCTCTCCAATATCTACCGGTTCAACCCACACAATATTGTTTTTGTTAATAATCAGAACATCTCCGGAACTCTCCAGGCCCTTGACGTTTATTAAAACAATAAACGGGTCTTCTGTTTTGGTAAATAGGTCAGATACCCTCTGTTTGAGACCTATATTAACCTTTCCCGAGAAAGTTGACCCATCCGTAGTTCTGAGATTAATGCTTCTATAGTCCCTTTTAAAGATGTCTTTCTCCATATTACTGTCTCCTTCTATTAAATAGGGGTATTCACTTGTTCATTGATGACCGCACTCCAAGGGCCAAAAGCAATTTGTTATGTTAGTTTATCTTGATTTTTTTTTGCTATTTTTCATCAAAATTATAACAAAGAAGTTAAAATGGTCAAGAAAAAACGCTTTGATCAAGCCCATTTGAAGTCCACGGCATTTGATGACCTTTGCATATTCATCAATACCCTCGAAAATTCCTTGATCATGCATAAAGGGTATTCGATATTGAGAATTTTTTTGGGGTTGACAAATAGATTTTCCCAGTGTTATTTAAATCAAACGTTCGTTTGAAAACTATCAGGTCAACCCATGCCAAAACCTAAAAGTCTTGAGAAGAGTAAAGAAATCAATCGTGTCATTGCCCGACTGTTTGCCTTCAAGGGTTATCACTCCACTTCCATGCGGGAAATTGCAGCGGAATTGGGCATGAACCAGTCCTCCCTTTATCATTACTTCAAAAGCAAGGAAGATGTCCTTTTCAAATTGATGAATGATGCCATAGACGATGTCCTGGCGATTCTGAAAGAGATCTGTGCTGCCGATCTTCCCGCTGAAGAGAAGTTAAAAAAGGTGCTTGATTTTTATACCCGATACTATGCAGGAGATCAGGAGCGACTCATACTTCTAGTGAATGAGATGAATTCTCTGGACAAAAAACACCGCCTCATCTTAGTTGAGAAACAAAGACAGTATGTCCATCTCATCAAGTCAATACTCAAGGAACTGGCCGGTCAACACAAGTTGAAAAAAATCCATCCCTCGGTGGCCATCTTTGCCTTTTTTGGGATGGTTCATTACACAATCAAGTGGTATCACAAAAATGGGTCGGTTTCACTTGACGATCTGGCCGATGAATTTGTACATATTTTTACAAAAGGGATTCTAAATGAAGGCGTTCAGCAGCCAGCGATAAGTGAAGCTCCCCGCGCCAAGGCGCGGGCCGTCTGTGGCGAAGCCAAGCGAAACTCCGCCGAAGCCTCGGCGAAGACGAGTAAAAGGCAAAAAGTCACCCATCAGGAAGCATAAAGCTTGCGGCTGAAGACATTTAGTTAAACCTCTAGCGTGAGGAACTACTAGTGATTCCCGAGCGGCTACATTATTGGAATATCGAACCCGTGTGGATCTTTTACGTTCTGGCGGGACTTGCCGTGGCAACGTTTATATCCGGGCTGATCCTCCATTTATCGGTCTGGATAAAGGGCATCAGGCATCAAAATATCTCCCTCTCCGGGCGCGGAGTTTTGGATCTGTTTTTAGAAGGACTCTTCGGCCGGCGAATTTTCAGTGGAAACATCTCGGCAGGGATCATGCATTTATTCATCATGTGGGGTTTCTTGGGACTTTTTGCGGGGACCGTGCTCATCTCTGCGGATTACTGGTTATATCATTTTCTCAAAGGACCTTTCTATGTCTGGTATTCGATTTGTCTTGAAATATTGGGTTTGATGCTTATCGCCGGTCTGGTTTGGGCATTTATACGCCGATATCTCCAGCGAATAGCCCGACTGGAAAGGCGCATCGAGGACTTCATACCGGTAGCCTGGCTTTTTGTGGTAGCACTCTCGGGGTTTCTGGTAGAAGGGATCCGGCTTGCCGCCCAGAGACCCGAGTGGGCCGAGTTTTCGTTTGTCGGTTATTGGGTGAGTTTATTGTGGTCCCGCCCTGATGAGGCCCTGTCTATATATCCCTATTTGTGGTGGACCCATGCCTTATTAAGCCTGGGTTTCATCGCAGCGATTCCTTTTTCCAAACTCTTCCACATCCTGGCAGCACCGGCAAGTATCTACCTTGAAAATCAACCTGCACAGGCTATCCCGGCCGAAATGCGGGGCCAGGATGGAGAAATTTTTTCCTTTCGGGACATCATATTTTTAGACGCGTGTACCCGTTGCGGCAGATGCGTGGAGGTCTGCCCTTCAACGGGTTCCGGCGAACCATTTGCCCCACGCGATTTTATCGTCTGGACAAGAAATAATCTCCTGATGAAATATCATCCGTTAAGCCGTTTCAAATGGTTTGCCAACTGGATCAACCGCAGATACAACCGGAAAGAGATATTCAATCCTCAGAAGGCCTGGCATTGTACCACATGTAGGGCCTGTCTGGAGGTATGTCCGGTATATGTCAACACACCGGAGGCAATTCAACGTGCTCGGACCGTCTTAGTGGAAGATGGCACACAGGTCCCCTCACTTTTGATCCAAACATTAGAAAAATTGTATAAATATAACAATCCGTGGGAGTCATCAAAGAAAAGCCGTGCAAAATGGTCGGGCGGCATGGAGATCACGGATCTTACCAAATGTGAAGCTGCAGGGGGCCTTTGTTATTTTGTGGGCTGTACGACCTCTCTTGATACCCGTGCACAGGATCTGGCGAGGTCCTTTGCGAAAATTCTGGCGCATGCTCAAATCGCTTTTGGTACCCTAGGGAAAAAAGAGCCCTGCTGCGGAGACATTGCCCGCCGTGTTGGAGAACAAGGGCTTTTTGAGGAACAGATGGAGGACTGCCTGGCCCTGTTTGAGCGCTTTCAGATAAGGGATGTCGTAACTTCATCGCCCCATTGTCTCCATACATTTCGAAATGAATATCCGGCCTTCCAGGCACTAAAACCTTCCGAGGAGCGAGTTGACTTTCAGGTTCGGCATTATTCACAGGTCTTAAATGAGCTTGTGGCAAATGGTTCTATTCGTTTTGAAAAACCGCTTCACCTAAAAGTCACGTATCACGATCCCTGCTATTTGGGACGTTATAACCGTATCTTTGATGCGCCGCGAGAGGTAATCAGTGCCATACCAGGCGTAGAGCTGGTTGAGATGGCCCACAACAGGGCCAATAGTTTGTGCTGTGGCGGGGGCGGTGGCCGTATGTGGCAGGAAGATCTGGACGCAGAGGTCAAGATGTCCGAAATCCGGATTAGGGAGGCAGCGGCCGCTGGCGCTGAGATGGTCATCACAGCGTGTCCCCTTTGCCTGATTATGTTAGAAGATGCTCGCAAGACCGCGAGCCTGGAAGATACTTTGCGGATCATGGATTTGAATGAGCTGGTTGTGCTTGCACTGGGCCTGAGTGGTGATGAAGGGTAACAAGTCTTTGAAAAGTTATTAAAATAGGCAGGAAATACCAAGGGGAGCATTTTTGTGGTAATTTGGAAATTACAAAAGTAATGGTAATTCAGGTACGGTTTCGTAATTCCACTTTGATACCCCGCAGCTTGCTGCGGAGAGCTTCATTTAGGAGGTCTTAGTTATGAATATTGTCGTTTGTGTAAAACAGGTCCCGGATGTTGCAGATGCCGACCTCGAGATAAATAAAGAAGGGACCCAAGTTGAGAGGGAAGATCTGGTCATGGATATCAATGAATGGGACAATTACGCCGTTGAAGAGGCGGTCCGGATAAAGGAAGCCCACGGCGGAACTGTTTCAGTAGTCACCCTTGGAGACGAGGATTCCGAGGATGTCTTGAGAAGGGCACTTGCCATGGGTGCGGACGAAGCAATTCTTATTGACGAGGAAGGCTTCGAGGCATCAGATGCTACAGGGATCGCCAGGGGCCTCTTACGGGCAATCCGTGATCTTTCCTTTGATCTACTTTTGACGGGAGTTCAGAGTGCTGACGACGGATGGGGACAGGTAGGACTCATACTTGCTGGATTGCTGAATATTCCCTATGCGTCTATGGCGATTGGAGTTGAAATTGAGGGTGGCAGGGCCATTGTATTGAGGGAACTGGAGTCAAATACACGTGAAAAGGTGGAATTGCCGCTTCCGGCAGTCCTTACCGTTCAAACTGGAATCAATGATCCCCGTTACGTCTCAATTATGGGGATAAGAAAGGTCCGTAATATTGAGATAAAAGAAACCCGGGCACAGGAACTCGGCCTTTCCGAGGATGAAATCGGCGCAAAGGGCTCCAGCGTGGCCTCAAGAAACCTTTCCCTGCCGCCCGTAGGTGAAGGTGCTGAGATCCTCACCGGTAGCCTCGGCGAGATCTGCGAAAAAACGGCTCAAATTATCCGGGATAAAGGGGGTGTGGAATAGATGAAGGAAATTTTGGTTCTCGCTGAACACAGAAAGGGTGAAATCCGGGAGATCAGCTTTGAAATGCTTGCCTTAGCCAACAGGCTTGCGGAAGAAAATAACTTATCAGCCGTTGCCCTTTTCCTGGGACATGAGGCCTCAGACCTGTCAGAGAAACTGAAAGGAGCTTGTGATAGGATCGTTGTCATGGATGATCCTGAATTGGCCAATTACAATGCTGATCCGTATCTTCTGGCCATGGAACTGGTTCTCAAAGAAAGAAAGCCCCTATTGACATTCATAGGCCATACGGCAACAGGCATGGACCTAGCCCCTGCCCTGACCGCACGGCTTTCCCTTCCGTTGGCGACCGATTGTCTGGAGATCAACTTAGTAGACGGCAGGATTGAGGTCATCAGACAGATTTACGGCGGCAAGATCAATGCACATTTGACCATAAAGCCATTTGATCAATATGTTTTTAGCATAAGACCCGGATCTGCTTCCGCAGAGGCAGGACAGGGAAAATCGGGTACTGCCGAAACAGTTCCCGTCCCTTCCTGGTCAAACCTGAAGGGACGCCGCTTTCTGGAATACCTGGAGGCCGAGCTTGAGGACATCGATATATCGGCTGCAGATATCCTGGTCTCCATAGGGCGCGGGATCGCGAAACCAGAGAACATACCAGTGGCACAGGAGTTTGCAGATGCCATCGGGGCGACCCTGGCCTGTTCCCGGCCGGTTGCGGATAAGGAATGGCTTCCTAAGAGCAGACAGGTCGGGACATCAGGCAAGACAGTTAACCCGAAGATATACATTGCACTGGGCATCAGCGGTGCATTTCAACATCAGGCGGGGATGAAAAATGCCAATACAATCATTGCCGTAAACAAGGACCCCAGGGCGCCAATTTTCAGCGTTGCACATTATGGCATTGTTGATGATATGTTTAAAGTTTTGCCTTTGCTGAAAGAAAAATTTATAAAAAAATAGATTGGCTCTCTGCGACCGGCATTCAGCGTTTTATGTGAAATTTAACCTATGGGGGTGTTTCATGGACTTTGAACTAAGTAAAGAACAACGAGATATCGTAAAGGCGGCCCGGGAGTTCGCTCTCGGCGAGTTCCCAGACAGGGCTGCAGAATTTGATCGTGACGAGACTTTTGATTTAGGACTCTTGAAAAAGGCCTGCGATCTGGGTTTTGTCGGTGTTTTTATTGACGAGGACTACGGTGGACCGGGGATGGGTTTTCTTGAGCACTGCCTGATCAACGAAGAATTCTGGGCCGTGGATCCGGGGATGGGCCAGGCCATCCTTTCTGCAACCTTTGGTTCTGAACTCCTGGGTCTCTTCGGGTCTGAAGAGCAAAAGAAACTAGTTCTCCCCCAGCTCGTCTCCGGGGAGGCTATATTGGCAACTGCAATCACGGAACCGGACGCGGGCTGTGATGTAACAGGGGCAGTAACAAGCGCTGTCAATAATGGGGATGAGTTGGTAATCAACGGTGCAAAGATGTTTATAACCAACGGCGATCTTGCTAATTACCTCCTGGTTTTTTGTTTGACAGACCCGGAAAATCCTTCCCGACACGGACGTCACAGTTTCGTCCTTGTTCCCACTGATACTCCGGGATATGAATCCACCAAGATCCGGGGCAAATTGGGTATCCGGGCATCGGACACGGCCGAAATTTCCTTTAATAATGTCCACGTGCCTCTCGAAAATCTGGTTGGAAAAGAGGGTGAAGGGTTCTACGAATTGATGGCGTTTTTTAACAGGACCCGGCTTCATATCTGTGCCCAGGCAGTAGGCCTTGCACGTGGCGCGCTTGAGGAAGCCGTCCGTCATACCAAGAGCCGAAGGCAGTTCGGAGCGCCTTTGGCCTCCTTTCAGGTGACCCAGTTCAAAATCGCCGAGATGGCCACCTGGATAAAGGCGGCCAGGAACCTTTACTATGAGGCTGCCTGGTCTGCGGATAAAGGCAAGATCGATCATGCCCTTATCGCTATGGCCAAGTGGTTTTCCGCTGAAATGGCGGTTCGTTGTTCTGACGAGGCACTTCAGATGCACGGCGGTTACGGATACATTGACGAATACAAGGTGCAGCGTATCTATCGTGATGCCAAAATCCTGGAAATCTACGAGGGCACCAAGGAGATGGAAAAGACTATTATTGCAAGATCGATTCTGGGTTAACAAAGTATCCTGTTAGATAAGGAGGAAAAATGGATACCTCAACAGGCCAGGGGATTGAAGATCTGAGGCAGTTTGCCCAAGAGGTTATCAGTCGCGCAGGAGAAGAAGCGCTTTCCTATTATGGAAAAGGAGATCCATATGTTAAGTTCGATGAAGGCCTGGTTACGGAGGCAGAGCTCCATCTGACCGAATTTTTTCAGGATCAGCTTATTTCCCGTTTTCCTGAGCATCAGGTATTTGCAAATAACCAGGAAAAAAAGGGATACACACACGAAGGGAAACGTTACCTCTGGGTATATGATGCCCTGGATGGGGTAGCGAATTTTCAGGCAGGAATTCCGGTCTGGGGAATTTCTCTGGCACTTCTGGAGAATTTCTGGCCGGTTTTCGGAGTATTCTATATGCCTGTGACCGGCGATCTTTTTCACGCGCAGGCAGGCGGCAAGGCATTCTGGGGTTCAAAGGAGATAAGCGTTTCCGCTCAGGAGAATATTAGCAATGAGAGCCTTCTTCTTACTTACTCACGGTTTCACCAGCATTATCATTCCGAATTTCCTGGAAAAATACGTGACTTGGGATGCACGGCCGCTCATATATGTCTTGTGGCCACAGGTCGAGCTGAGGCGGCTGTTATTTTCAATGAGACTTACCAGGACCTGGCTGCTGTTTCCATCATTGTTGGAGCCGCAGGGGGCAAATTTTATAAAATGGACGGTAATGAATTTTCCCTAAATGAATTTCTGGATGGGCAGGGAATAGGTAATCACCTGCTGGTAGCGGCCCCGGATATTTACTCGCAAGTTCGAGATTACCTTGAAGAGACTTCTTAGATTTCAAGTAATGAGGACATATTATGCAAAAGGTTATCAAAATGCGTCAAATGTCGGATAACCAGAAAGGTGTTGTCAGGAAAATAACTACTACCGGTGAGATGGGCAGGAGAATAAGGGAAATGGGTATAGTTCCTGACACAC
>CAZENC010000045.1:0-14284 GCA_964513115.1 uncultured Desulfobacteraceae bacterium
CTGCAACGATACAAAATTGACCTATACTGAATCTATTTCGGATGCGATCTATAACAGGAATCAAGGTCTTTACATCAGTGGTATTTCCGGGCCACATTTCACAAGATACGGGTTTGCCACTGTCATCTATTAGAGCGCCAACAACCATTTGGTTCAGATCCGGACGATGATCCTTGCTGTGTCCCTTTTGACCGATCGTTTCTCCTCCTGATCCTTCAAAGTAGATAGAGGTGGTATCAAAGAATACAATGTCAAGCCCGGTGAAAAGATCACGACGCTCAAAGAAAATGCCTTCTTCAATAAGGTCCTTGGTGCATCTTGGTGAAAATGGCGTTCGATCCTTCTGGTCCTCTACCTCCTCACCAAGAAAGGTCATTGCACGATAGAGGTGATGTAAATCAAGGTCTTCAACGCCTTCTATCACATAGTCACGACGCCATTTCTCACAAGCCCTGTCAGACCCCGAGGTAAAGAGCCTGTGAAGAACGGTGAGGAAAATGGCCCTTTCCACATCAAGCTCAAATTTTCTATTAGCCAAAAGGCCTTTGATGACTTTCTTGATACCCAGTTCCTTCCAGAGTCTCTCAAAGATAAGAGCAGGGCCTATCTTTTTTCCAGAGGCACTCACATCGCTCTTGTTTGATAGAACCAGGAGGACTCTTTCAGAGAACCGGGAAAGAGATCGCACCAGAGTCTCTATACTACCTTTGGCCTGCAGTTGGTCCATACGACCAATAGTTGAGATTACACGTTGAACGGTTTTCTTTCCAACTCTGCGATTTTCAACAATCTGCAGGTACTCATAGCGACCGGATTTCTTGACTCTTGCGAACATAGGGGCCTCCTTTCGGGACACCCCAAATATGCGCAATATATGCCACTATGTCAAGGGATATTATACAATTCTGTGGCACCACACTTTTGAGATTTTCAAAGAACGATCCAGTATTGACGCGGGTTTCAGGGGGCTACCCCCTCCCCAACTGTCAAAGAAAAGTCATAGATTTTGCATTTGGAATTTCTGTTCAAGATAGCAGATCTTCCATAAATGGATCAAGGAGAAAGGGGTCAACTATCCGGGGAGAGGTTAATTTTTACACATTATTGATTTAAAGTTTGTACTTTTTGAATATCTTTTCTGCTATTTCTTCATCTGTTTTTGGTGGTTTTTCTTTACGCAACCAAGCATAAAGAGCGACGATTACTAAAAACGTGAGTACGGATTCAATCATGATTCTGTCCATTTTTGATATTGAGTAGGGTTATTTTTCAGGCAAAAAGCTGCTTTCCCATCCCTCATCGCAATCAATCCCCGTACAAACATACCATCGTAATTGGCCGGAGCGTGGACCGTCGCCATTATCAATTTCTTTATCCATAGCAAGTATTGTATCTTTTAACTCGCGACCTCGGTCAATTATGCGAACATCTGAAGGGTTCAACCGGGTCTCAAAGACAGCTTCATCTTTCACTTGGACGAACACGGCATATTTGTCATATCAACGTCACTTAGGGGTTCTCCTCTATCTTAAATGCATTTCCGTATTGACTATAGGTGTCCAAGGCCAGATCGACATATTTTTCAGACAGTGCCCGAAGTTTTTCATTTTTTATTTCTATTTTCCAGTTGTTTTGTTCTCTTTCCTTTTTGAGCCTTTTCCAGAACACCTCGGGACCTTCCATAGAATCGTTCAGTTTCGCCAACTTGTCCTTGCCGATATTTTTTTCAAGATTTCTTATCGTTATCTCATCTTGCTCTTTTATAAATTTATGAAAACGTGGAGATAGTATTTTTTTATTATCCATATCTTCTATTATATGCCCGAGTGTACAAAGTGTTGCGTTTAGGGTCCTGATAAAATGGTCTCTGACCTCTTTGATCCCTTCACCCTTTTGGTTTTCCAACTTTTTCAGCATCTTATAATCGTCATAGATATCGAGTTCGTATTGAACGACGAGCGCATATTCAGACCCATCCCAAAAACCCTGTTCGTATAAATCTTTCTTCATTGGCTCTTCTGCAAAAGCATTGCTACAGAAAAGCAGTATCCCTAAAATCATGAAAATCTGTCGCATAAAACACCTCCCTTGCATTTTCAAGAATTCATTGCGTCTTGTTCTCAGATTTTACGCCCGTCATATGTGTGAGAATCTTATCAACTTTTTCATTGAGAAGCGAGATATCACTCCGCCTTAGAATGCCGCGAGGACGTGACGGGATAACAGCGTATTCCGTTGGGAATACGAGTTTTGGACTTTTGTCAATCTCGCCCGGCTTCCTCTCGTCAAGACCTAAAACCAATGCCCCCGTGTAACCAAAAGGTTCTAACCGGGCTATCATCTTCTCATCTACCATTTCACGATAGGAATAATATACTCTAAAGACCACTTCCACCAGCTTTCCATCAATCGCAATACCTATCTTATCAATACTCCCTATGGGAACGCCTTTATAAGTCACGGGTGATTCTTCGATCAAACCTGAAACGGATTCACTGAAATAAGTGACATAATGGACACCCTGCCTGCCTCGATAACCTGCATACCAATAGATAAATGCCAAACCGGCACCAATCACAAAACAGAAAATCAAAGCCGTCACAATGATCTTTTTTGATTTCCCAGACATAGGCTATACCTCCTATCAATTAAGTCCAGACCCACCATGGCGCTTGAGCGTATTCGCCATAGGCCACAATATCGAACACCACGTGTGCGGCAACCGCAGGAAGGAGGCTCCCCGCCCGCTCTCTCAGAATCCCCAGTGCCAGACCGACCGCGAATGTAAAGGTCCCCAGCAATAACATATTGATGTCCACCGGCTGGTTGTGAAAGGCAAATAAAGCGCATTTATAGGCGCTGTGACAGAGGGCTGCAAAGGCCGCCGCCTTGAAAGGGCCAAATTTTTGCACCCGTCCCTGGATGTATCCGCGATACAGAATCTCTTCCGTAGCGCCGATCATGACGGCCACGGGAGCAAAAATGCCGAAGGCACGAGGAAAGAGCTCCATGTCGTAACCCCAGCGATAAAAAAGCCCCAGGGCACAACCAAAAATGATCCCTCGGGCCGTGAAAACAAAAACCCTCTTTGAGAATTGATTCAATCCCATCAGGACGGCCGGGGAGCTTTCCGTCCTCAGATCGGTGAAAAGGGTCAGAAGGGTCAGTCCCAAACCCAGGGCGGACAGGGCCTTGAGAGGATAGGTGATGTGAACGAACAGGGCAAAAAGACACATGCCCGCAGCCGCCGTGAGGGCCCTGGAAACCGGCGATGCTACCTTTTTATGACAGAAAGTCATCTCAAGCATGTCTTTCAACCGAGCGGCCTTTTTCTGCGCGTCGACGGGCCATTATCCAACCCGTCAACAAAGCGGGCCACAATAACAGGATCCACCCCGAGCCCAGGCAAAAGGGTTCCGCCTGCACGATCAGGACCCCGGCATGGGCTTTTTTTATGGCCTCAATATGACCTGCCTCTTCGAATGACTCTTCAGAAAGGGCCAGGAAACGAAGCTTTTTCAAATCCTTCAGCTTGGCATGGTCTACCCTTCCGTCCAAAACAACCAGGCTTTCAAGCTGTTTCAGTGAACCGACTGCTTTTATGTCCTTGATGTTCTTGCATCTGACAAGCTCAAGAACCCGTAAACCGGGATGGGTGCCCATCAACTCGTCAAATTGGGCCTGTGAGATGCCCGGCGGCAGGCCGAGCCACCGGAGGTTTTTCAGGTCTTTGATCGCAGACAGATCGGACAGCCTTTTGCAATCCGTCAATGTGAGGGCCTTTAAAGAGCGCTTTTCTTTCAGTGCGCTGAGATCCGTCAATTTGGGACACGAAACCAGGTGCAGTTCTTCGAGTTCTTCAAGAGATACGACCCCCGCAAGATCCCTCATATCGGAATTTAGGATCGTTAAGGCTCGCAGGGATTTCAGGTTTTTGGGGAGCGGCCCCGTCTTCTCGGGATCCCATTTTGAAAGAACCAGCGTATGCAGGCTCTTGGGGAACTGCAACGACACACCGTCACCGATTTCAAAAACACCGCAACTGAGATACTCCAGGTTTTGCTCTTTGGAAATCAGTTCCATATCCTTAACAAGGAGCGGTGTGTCTCTTTCAATCATGAGCCAACGGGGTTCGAAGAGATCCAGCACCCTACGAAGCGCCTCGTTTCCCTCTACCGCCCACGCCATGTCCGGCTTGGCCCGGTAGATCTTCCCGAGCGCTTCACAGATGGGCTTCCCGACTTCACCACTTGGACCTTCCAGGGCACACGCCCTCAAATCGGCAATCTCCCGGGGATCGGCTCTTCCAAGCCAATCCAAACCGTGCTCGTCTTCGGAAAGATCGATCACCACCCTTTTTCCATTCAAAAGGATACCGTGCTCATCCGTAATGACCGATAAAGGGCTCCCGTCATTCCAATGATAAGGCATCCAGGCGTCGTTTTCTTCGGAAAGCTCCACGAACAAAGGGTCCCTGTCCCTCAAAAGAACGGCTGTGACCCCCTTGCTTTGTGATCCGGCAATCCATGTCATAAGCGAGAAATTGACGGCGTGCTTCAGGCCTTTAGTTTCAATGACAACGGGACGGGGGAGCCTCCACCGATGCCCCATCTCTCCTTCAAGTATTTTCACCAAACCGCATGACGCGGTGCCGGCATAAGCAATCACCAAGGCAAGGTAAAGGACAAGAAAACGTTTATTGGTGTTTGTCATTTTTAGGTCTTTTAACCCCCTTGTTTTCATTCCTGATTCTTTCCAGAATTTCCAAGGTCCCTTTGTGCCGCAGCACCTCCGTCCGCTCAGGATGCTTTCTTCTTCATATCAAGCGGTTATGACATATGCCTGTCCCTGTTCAATGGTAAATGAAACTAAAAATACAATTGCCGACGATTTTACCGCTCCTATTCATACAACCTGACTTGCATCTCTTGAACTTTTTTCCTTTCTCTTCTACATCCTCGCAGTTAAAAGTGATCCTGGCAAACTCTCCATCAAAAGAACTTATGGAATGTACATTGGATGAAGGTTCAAAAACGATTACAAACTCACCCCTTTTATTTATATAACCTAACATATCCGGTTGTCCGGGGATTTCCAGCGTGACCGGTGCCAGGCCGTTATTAAAATCATTTGCCCTCTTAAATTTAGCCGGAATGACCAACTTTCCTGTTTTATTAATGTACCCGCAATTATGCTCTTTATGAACCATTGCAAGTCCGTCTGAGAAAGGCCGGACGTTGTAAGCGTCAACCTTGAGGACGATATTTCCCTGGTTATCGATAAAACCTTTCTTTGGAGATCCAATATGGTAATCATAGGTAACAAGAGCTAAACCATCCTGGAATTCCCAGGCCCTGTTGAATCGGGGTTCAATGACCATTTCCCCTGTTTTATTAATATACCCTATCAATTCGCCCTGCTGCACCGCTGCCAATCCCTCACTGAAGTCGTAAACCCTCTCATACTTTGGTTCGATGGCAAACACGCCATCCGGTCCTATAAAACCGCATTTATACTGTTTACTACCCCACTTATCCTTTCCGGTGACCACACAAACCTTGGCCACGCCGTTATGAAAGTTGTCTAAGCATCTGTCAAATTTCGCTGGAATCCGGACCTTACCGGACGCGTCTTTATAACCACATTTTCCATTTTTATAGAATTGTCTCAGGCCGAACTCCGGAGGTTTGACAGTTGGGCAGGGCGGATAGTTCTTTGTTATTTCACACTGGAGCGATGTCACGCGGATTGGTTCCGCTTGTAAATGATGCACAAAACAAATCAAAAAGCTAATCACCAGACTGAAAGTTAGGACTGTTTTCATAGCCACCTCCCTAAAGAGTAAAACTGTCTATCCAACTCAGCTCCCTTGTTTTTTTCCTTGAGCTTGCTTTAATCTTTCTTCCTTGGCAGGCTTCACCCGGAATTTTTCATAGGCCTCTTTTCCAAGGTAAAAATGTATAGGCTCAATTTTACTTTGTTTGTCTTCTTCCTTTTCAGAGCCGACACTGTAAAAATCCAGCCCCCCCTCAATGGATTTCATCTTCAGAGGTTTTCCGTCAAAGGGATCCACAGGGATGCGGTCTATATATTCAGGGACAAGTTCTTCCAGCTTGGCTGGATAAGAATCGTTTCTTGCCCTGTATCCGCTAATAGCTAGTGCCAGATCGCAAAGACCCATGTAAACATCGCATTTCATGGCATGTGAGATATAAATATCATAACGGGGATAAATAAGAACCGTCATAAAACCCATTTCCCCGGCTTTTTCAGCATCAGAAATAGCTTTCAGGTGTGCTTTAAGCACTTCATAGGATTCCGCCTCTTTGCTCATCCAATAAACGACTTTATCCCTCAGAGACTTGATTTCGCTGGGGCCCCAAAATACCCTGAAAAATTTCGCCGTGAAGGCCGGGCTGATAAAGGGATGTTTAAGATTTTTGGACATGCTGAACATCTCTGAATAGCCAGCAAGTGAAAAATTAACCGCCGCCGCCTGTATCAAATCCTGGGCGCCCAAGCGGAGAGATGCCGCAAAATCTTCACGAGTTGAGCGATGCGCATTGACTGATAAAAGCATAAACTCTCCTGGTGGATTGTGAGTTTCAGCCAATATGTATTCCAGGCCTCTATAGCGAATGGACTCTAATCTAGCAGCACCCATAACTGCGATTAAATCGGGAAAACTTCTCAAATGATCTGCCATTCTTTCTATCATGGACAACTCTTTCAGGGAGCGTAAAACTTCTCCTTTTTTTGCAAGGAACCGTGCGTACAGGGAAATGAATTCCGCAATATTGTAATAAAGGCGGTAATTGGGGATTGGTGAGGCTACGTAAAATGAGGTGTCAACAGGTGGGCTGTAGCCGGGAATGCTCTCTGCCTTTCGCACAATTTCCAGAACATCATCATGCTTGGAAAGAAAATCCTGAACCTCGGTAGAATTCACATCAAAGTCGGGATTTCCGCTTTCACGAAACCAGCCGGGGAGGTCTTTATCTTGTACAAATGCCTGCACGGCCTCCTTGTACACAAAATATGCATTAAGGGATTTAGGAAGTTTTGCAGGGAGCATATCCTGTATCTTGGCTCCGGCCGAATGCTTTATGTCGGCAAGATGGTCCATGAACCTCATATCCGCGATATTCAGAGTCGTTGTGAACACGAAAAATGATGCACCCGCTAAAGCCGCAAGCCAGGCTCGCGGCCAGGTTTTTGCTCTCTGCTCCTCACCGGAAGATCCTCTAAGTCCTCGAATGAGGATCATGATGATACCAATTGTGGAGATGATTAATTCAGAAAGGCAGTACCAGAAAAGCCACTTGGGCTGAAAATTATTTGTTAAGATAGTATATCCGAACCCGACTTCGCCCAAGATTAAAATCAATACAAAGATTACGGCAACAATCGGCCAGAATCGCCTCCAGAGGAGTCTTTTGCATCGAGATGCCAGGGCAATGACGGCAGCAACCAGAATAAGCCCGAAACCTACATCCGAAATCCATAACACAGCATAAGTTATCATGATTCCTCTCCTTTATTGGTCTCAAATATCATCTGAAAAGCGGTATCGTGTGATGGAATGAGCTTGTCATCTCGACCGGAGTGAAATCTTTAACCTGCTTGCACTGATTAAGATTTCTCGCTTCAATCAATGGTAGCATAGCCACTGCGGACCTCCCGGTCACAGCCTGTAACATCGGACGAGGACGGGTCGCTCGAAATGACTTTTGCCGTGGCATTTTTTCACACAATACTAACTTGTTAAATCACTCTACAATATCTATCCTCGGTACCTCAGTGACCCTTTCTCCCTATTTTTCAGTATTACCAGAAGGCGATTGTGGAGATTGCCTTTCTTTCATTCCCTTTACAATCTTTTCATGGTAGTTGGATGCCCACTCATGAAGTGTTTCTCCCTTTGGTGTCGATTCCATCACCCTGTTGAGGTAGCCTAAACCTGTTTCAGCCCTTCCAAAACCTTCATACAGGATAATCGCCTTGAGATAGACGGCATCGGGAAAATCCGGTTCCTTGTGAAGGACATCATTCACAATGTTCAAGGCCTCATCAAATCGGCCCTCTCTCTTGCTATACCGTGCCCTTTCCAGGTCTGCGGCAAACTGGTCACGGACATTGACGCCGCCCGGCGTCCATCCGGCCAGGCTATTACCCAAAAAGGAGCCTATTTTTTCTATTACCAGAAGGCATAGGGCGCTGATGGGTATGGTTAAGAGAAAAAGTGTAAAAGAAAAGACGCCGGTCCAGATGCCGATGGTCAAAAGTGCACCGTTGATCACTGCAAGGATCCCAAAAAACCGGATGGCACGAAGGTCCGTCATGTTCTTTCACCCGCGATCATCATCATGTGTCCTCTCGATTATCTTTATTCGATAAAGACACTCTTCTTACCCAGGGTATTCCCAAAAGCCCCGGTCCAGAGTCTATCTTCACTTTGTCGCCCACGGCAACCCGCTTGTAGACCTCCCGAGGCGCCTTCAGCTCGTTGATCTCCTTTCTTGGTCCCCAGGGTTTGAGCTGTAAAATAGATACAGGGATCCGTCTGATACGCCGGATCTCTCTACCTGTGACAGTAGCTTCATATGAGCTGCCGCTGCCCAGGTCGAACCCGCAGTTGACGTGCTTCACGACCCCGAACCCGTATGGAATTGCGAACAGGAGGTAAAGAGCAAGTCCCAGTTTTGATAGTTTACCCGCTAACTTTACCACCAGGCCCCAGTAAAGAAGTGAGGCAATGCCCACGGGAACGATCAGGTCTTTGATATCTATAATGCTGTATTCGAAAATCCCCCGCAAAGTGAGGAAAAGGCCCGGGACAATGATGAGGTGTCCGGTGGTGGGATATGGCGTGTCTTTGGCCCCGTCCAGTTGGACGTATCCCCTGTATCGCCGAATCAACCATAGGCCTATGAAGGGAATGAGACACAGGATTGTCATGAAGGCCCTGTGGACCATAATGCCTTTGAATCTCAGAGGAAGGCAGGCAATCCCACCGAAGAGATAGGTCAAATGGCCCACTCGGGAGATCATTTTTTTTAGTCTTTTCAAATCCGGTGCCGACCTGCCGAGGCTTTCTTCCACGTCAATCTTATTTTCCAGCTCCTCGAGTTCCTCTTCATCGAATTCCACATCTCTCAAATGAGATTTGAGCCAATCGATAACAATTTCCCGATGCTCCCAGAGACCGTTCATTTTTAAACCGGTTTTACCATCATAATCCAGAAGTTCGATATAGAACACATCATCCTTGAAGGCCTCGAAATCCTCCGTAGAGAAGGTTCGTGTTCCCAGAATGTTACGGACTTTCAGCCTGTCCCCGCTCAGTTCCAGTTTTGCCATCAAGACATTGATGACGACGATGGACAGGACAATGGATAAAAAAAGGACAATGGCCAATCCGATCGTATCCCACCACAGTCTTTCAGGATCATTGTCCGGAAGGGTGAAATAGAGAGTCCAACAGCCGATCACAGGAATCATCAAAAGACCGCTGAGACCGAAATACACTATCTTGCCACCTCGCGATGTTCGAAAGATTCTATTCATAAGGAAATATAGTCCAAGCTCTGCTCGGATCGTATGAGTATTTATTTGTAATCACTTGGAGACACAACGATTCTTGCCACCTCTTTATTGTCTTTTGATTTATACACATAAACAATTTCTGCATTTTTATTTCGAAAGCCCTCCATGTCCTTGTTTGTTTTGACGCCATTAAAAATTTTTGGCTTCATTGCAGCAATAAATTTGTCCTTATCGATGTCATCGGCACCAAAATTAACAAGCGTGTAATTATAGGTGAATCTCCTTCCAGGACCACCCAATGTGTTATCCAGCCTTGTGTTTTTATCCACCATGATCGGACAATTTTTGTTTATTTCTTCAGCGGTTTTCATGAGTTCTTTATCAAAAGAGTCCTTGCCACAGGAAAGGCAGGAAACCATAAGACATAACAGAAAAGCTCCCGTGATTGCCCCCATGACACCTTGTATCAACACTTTTCCCTTTTTCATAATCCCCTCCGCTTCATGTTTTTTTTGGTTGTGTCTAAACGAGCATCATTCACTTTTGAATTATTTTTAAGCCGAGCCGTTATTTCATTACCTACTCTTCGGTTTTCTCTTCTTTTTTAGAACGGATGCGGCCCCACTTTTCCTCAATTTTTCCTGCTCCATTCGCTTCTTTTCCAGCTCTTTCCTTTTCGCCTCCTCTTCCGCCCTTTTCAGTTTTGCAGGCTCTACGCGACTTTCTTCATAGGCCTCTCGTCCGAGATAGAAGTGGATTGGTCCTCCCCATTTTGAATCGTGCACGAAATCCTCGGGGTTGGGTCCGGTGCTGTAGATGTCCAGGCCGCCCGGAATCTTTTTTATCTTGAGTGGTTTTCCGTCATAGGGATCGATAGGAACCTTTTCCAAAAATCCAGGCACCAGATCATCCACCGTCGCAGGATACGATCCCTCCGCCTCCCTATAGGCACACGCCGCCACAGCGAGATCCATAAGTTGACGATACACGTCTATACTGATGATCCTGCTTATATAGGGGTAAAGCCAACCACCAGACTCATTTAAGACGGTATAGACGAGGCTCTCTCTTATTTCTTCAACTCCTAAGTTTACCCGGCTGAAATCGCGCCAGTGTTTGTATCCGGGCTCAGCAATTTGATTGATTTTATCCCATTTATATTTCACATTATCTAAATAGCTTTGGCCGATGAACACTCGCCAGAGAGATCGAGGCAACGGGTGAAGAATATAGGGGAGAACTATGGAGGGCGCACGTCCAATGCTCTCACACATCTCATCATAGATTCGAATGATTTTTTCTATGACTTCTTCTTTCTGCATCATCAGGAACGGGAACTGGACTTCCCCGGAAGATTCATTGATCAACATTCCCTTGCAGGATTGAAGAACAGACGGCGCGGCAGTCATTGGAAATTCAAATATTCCATCGACAGAATGGGTGTGGGCCAGGCAATACTCCATAAAGTCACGTTCCAGTTTTGCGACAGAAAATGAACTTGCCCATGAATACAAATCCGGTGAACTCATCAGATGTTTCACCATGGACCTGATGACGGCCAACTCCTTGAAAGCGCCGGCAGGGTTGCCGGAAAGTGCTTCTGTTTTTGCCTTCAATCCAAGCAAACCGGCCAGGTGGCGATATCCGGGAAATTGTGGGAACTCAAAAGAAAGCATAATAGATGTATCCACTGGACGGCCCCAAAAAGAGAGCGGCCTTTTCGAGGCTGTGTAGAGCGTGTCCATAGCTTTCCGGTTACGTTCGATCAATTCCATGATTTCGGGCTTTGTGGGCTTTTGGTCCGCCTTAATGTAATCAACAATACGAATTCTATCTTCGGTAGTGAGGGCATCCGAGGCTTGCTTATACATGGGGAAGGCATTCAAGTGAGGTGGAGGCTTGGAAGGCCAGATTTCCTGTAGCCTTGTTTTTAAATCATTATTCACAGTAATGAATTCAATCTGCCGGTGGACATCGATCAAGCTGTAGGTTGTCAGTGTCAGGACAATGCCCAAAAATAGACAGGGGGCCAGAATACCCCTTCTCCAAGCCCGAGCCGGGAGTGTATCGGCTTTTGTCACAAGGCCCTTGCGCCAGATCACGATGGATGCGATTAAATACAGAAGGGCAAACAAGACGGCATAGGGAAAAAGCCAGGACGGAATGATCAAGTTGTTGAAATACATCAGGCCTGTCAAGAGGGAGACAGTTCCAAACAGGAACGTCAGCACACCGACAGACGCAAACATCCATAAATGCCGCCACAGTCCATTTTTAAAAAAGGAAAACAACGCCGCTGCCAGGGCTGTAAACAGCAGGGAAGTCACCATGGCCGATAACCAGAGCACTGCGTAATCCATCGTTTACCGTCTCCTTTACTGCCGACTAATTTCAGGGCCTCAACGCCTTAAAAAGCTCACCGTCAAACTTGAGTCGCACCTTTACCCCTGTCGGTCTGGCAATGTTTCGACCGATGGACTTATATGATTGGGGAATGCGCAATTCATCAAACTCAATGGTTTGTCTTTCGGCTATATATTGCAAATAGATGGGATCCGCTCTTGAGGCCTGGAGTATGATTTCACTGCATATTTTTCCCTTGTACTTGAAAATGGGATCCTTGAAGGTTAGCCCGTGATCCGTAATTCTAAAGGCCCTGATCATCTTAAAATGGGCTCCCCCGCCGAAAGTACCCCATCCGAATGTCAGATAATATGGATGGGAATTCGATTGTATATCGTGGATCTCATAGTAGATAACATCATCGATCGGACCGTTTTCATCTTCATATTCCAAGTCAGCTACCCTGACATCGCCGCTCAGGCCGGGAGGCGTGAACTGGGCAATGCCGGTCATTTGATGGGCCGTACCGCCCGTTTTTTCATCCCAGCTGAATATCCTCAGTTTCCTGTCAGCGGATGTCACCACCGTGATGTGTTTCCTGAGTCTATCAAATGGGTATGCATGGGTTCTCTTGTCTGACAGGACGGTTTTGAGTTTTGTTTTAAAGGCAGGTGCAAGAAGATCAAATCGATCCCAGTAATCCGCCGTCGTCATGGTTTTATAATCTGAGATGAGAGAGGCCTCCATCTCCAAAACGCCTTTCGCCCCCGCAAACATAAGAGAGGGTCCTCCAAAGTGGCTGAAGACGGACACCATGATTGTCACAAAGATTAATTTCAAAACAGTACCTATTTCCCTTTTACGTTTCAAAAAGTCTGTTGGCTGATGATTACCTTTTATCCCCATTCCTTTCAGAATCCTCTGACAATGTTTTGCATCACGGTACCAGTGTAAAATCGGCGGGAGGACGCACGAGCAAGTGCATAAACCTGTTTCTGTCGGAGACCTTCAAAAAGGCATCATGTGCATCAATAGCGCCTTTTTTAATAAGGGACATGATGGCCTCATCCATGGTCAGCATGCCCTGCTTCTGATTCTTCAGGATTATCTTCTGGTACTCGATCATATAGGGCCTTCCCTCAATAATATAGTTGCGCACGACAGAGTTTGCCAGCAGTATCTCAACGGCCGGAACGTACTCTTCCATATCTATTCTCTTAAAAAGAACCTGAGAGAAGACGGCTTTTAGTGAGCGTGCCAGCACGGAATTATAAACATTCTGCCGATCCACGCCTTGGAGCCTGTCCACAATTTCCTCCACCGCCTTGGAACACCCAAAGGCATTCATACAAGTTAGAACTAGGTGACCGTTAACGGCGGCTTCTATTGCGAGTTTTATCACTTCGGGGTCGCTCATTTCACCAAGGAGGATCACATCGGGTTTCAAGCGCAGGGCGTTTCGAAGGCCGCTCGCGTATGATGGAGTATGAGTCCCGATCTCCAGCTGATCTATGATGCTCCGGTTGCTTGTGTGGACAAATTCAACTGGGTCTTCAATCGTTAGGATGTGTGCCCGACGGGTTCGGTTTATCTCGCCGACAATCGCGGCAAGCGTGGTGGTTTTGCCGCTTTCTTTGGGTCCCGCCACAATGACAAGACCTTCCCGAAGAGTGGCTACTTGGGAGATAGCCGGGGGCAAACCGAGCTCTTCCACTGTCTTCGCTTCCTTTTGGATAGCTTTAAAGACGCATGCCACACCAAGGCGCTGCCTGTACAAATGGCCGCGATATTGCCCAACATCAGGGCTTTCATACGTGAAACAGGTTGTTCCGTTTTCCTTAAATGGTTTGAACCTTTCACGGGATACGATCTTATAAACCATCCCCTTGAGTTCTTCCTCTTCGTATTTCCCGAATTTTACAAATTGGATGTCCCCCATGATTCTCAAGGCAGGCTGTCGACCGGCGGCAAGATAAAGATGGGATGCGTTGTGCATATTCATCAGTTTAAAAAAGGCATCGATCCTGTTCATGGGCTCCTCAATGTTTTGAAAGCACTCAATAGCTGGAACTTTTTATACCGAAGTCACATCAGAAGGTGGATCCTTTGGAAACCGGCTAAACCTGAATTTGTCGTGTGCCCTTAACAGGGCATCCTCTGGACTTATCAAACCATCATTTAAAAGAGTCTCAAGAGCGGTATCCAGGGTCTGCATTCCATATTTTTTGCCGGTTTGCATCACCGTATTGAGGCCGAATGTCTTTCTTTCGCGTATCAAATTTCTGACAGCCGGTCTGGCGATAAGTATCTCAAAGGCGGCACACTGTCCTGTGCATCTATCCTTTGAAAAAGAACCTGGTAGACAACAGCACGGATTGCATCGGCTAATTTTGAA